>QHMS01000220.1 GCA_003217895.1 Verrucomicrobiota bacterium | reverse complement strand
TCCGTCGATAAAACTCGGCCGGTCAGACCCAAACACCCAGGAGACGCGCACAATAAGGGGTCGAGGTATTCGTTTGGCTGTAGGGGACGGCGTTGCCGTCCCCGGGAAGCTGTCAGCTTCCCCTACAGCTGCAGCGGCGAGTATGTTCTTCTCGCCTTCCCGCTTCGATTCGCCGTAAACGCTGATCGGATTCGCTTCATCTTCCTCGGTGTACGGCGCGCGTTTCTCCCCATCGAAGACATAATCCGTACTGAAGTGAATCAGCTTCGCGTTCTTTTCGCCGCAAATCTCGGCGAGCACACGTGGCGCTTCGGCGTTGATACGAAAAGCCTGATCAGGCTGTGTCTCGCAAAGATCGACATTGGTAAACGCGGCCGCGTTGATAAACACATCGAAATCTGTCCCACCGAGTTTCTCGCGAATCTTGTCAAAATTCGAGAGATCAAGCCGCGCGTGATTGAATCCAGCGACGTCATGTTCGCAGTGATATTCGCGCATCAGCGCCGCGCCAAGCCGCCCGCCCGCGCCGACAATCAAAATTTTCATTTGCTCAGGAAACGCGTCGTGAGAAAAGCGGCGCAGCGGCGCCGCGCTCCAAAATCCGCAGTTCGCAATCCGCAATCCACAATCAATATCTTCCCGCGCGCTCCAACAAAGGCTGCCACCAGGACCCGTTGCTGACGTACCACTGAATCGTTTGCTGCAGGCCTTCCTTGAAATCGTGGCGCGGTTTCCAGTTCAATTCCCGTTGGGCGAATGAAGAGTCGATCGCATACCGGCGATCGTGACCGAGTCTGTCGGGCACAAACGAAATGAGGCTGTGCGGCTTGCCCAGCTCATCCAGAATCGTTTTTACCAGATCGATGTTCGCCCTCTCGCTGTCGCCGCCGAAGTTGTAAACTGTTCCGGGTTTCCCCTCGAAAAGCGCGGCGACAATCGCGGCGCAATGATCGCCCACGTGGATCCAGTCGCGCACATTCATCCCGTCGCCATAAACCGGGAGCGGCTCGTCGCGGAGCGCCTTGATGATCATGAGCGGAATTAGTTTTTCCGGGAACTGATACGGCCCGTAATTGTTCGAACACCGGGTCACGAGCACTTCCTGACCGTAGGTTTTGAATGCGGCGAGCACGAGAAGATCGGCGCCGGCTTTGCTGGCTGAATACGGCGAACTGGGATCGAGCGGCGATTGCTCGGTGAATCTGCCAGCCGGCCCGAGCGAGCCATACACTTCGTCCGTAGAGATTTGGATGAAACGTTGAACGCCGTGGCGGCGGGCACACTCCAATAGCACGCTTGTGCCAATGACATTTGTGTGAATGAAATTGAGAGGATCGTTAATGCTGCGGTCCACATGCGATTCCGCCGCGAAATTAATCACCGCGTAAAACCGGTGCTCGGTCATCAGAGCGTCCATTTGGTCGGCATTCGCGATATCGGCTTTGAAAAATTCGTAACGCTCGCCATGTTCTTCGACCACGCCATCGAGATTGGCGAGATTGCCCGCGTAAGTGAGGACGTCCACATTCGTCACGTACGTCGGCTTGTAATGTTGCAAAATATAGCGAATAAAGTTGCTCCCGATGAATCCGCAGCCACCGGTTACAAGAATGCGCATGGCAGCGCGTACTAGCAGCGCCGACAAGAGCGCGCCAGCAGAATCTTCTCCCGCATTTGCGGGAGTGCGCCGTTACCTGGCGCACTGGCAGGATGCATTCGCGGGAAAAGATTGGATCCCCTGGGCAATTCTCGGGCTCGCAGTCTTCCTGCGCTTTCTCCTGCTCGGTATGAAGCCGCCACACTTCGATGAGGGCATCAACGGATGGTTCATCGATCAGGTGGTAAAGAACGGATTTTACAGGTACGACCCGACGAACTATCACGGACCGCTTCACTTTTACGTCCTGCTGCTTTTCGAATGCTTATTTGGCCGGAACTTGTGGGCACTGCGGTTGCCTGTCGTGCTGGTCAGCATCCTTTGTGTCTGGCTGATATTTAAGTTCGAGCCGCTGGTAGGTCGAAATGTAAGCCGCATAGCAGCGCTGGCCATGGCGATCTCTCCGGGATTCGTTTTCTACGGGCGCTACGCAATCCACGAAGTCTGGCTGCAATTGTTCTCAACCATGTTTATCCTGGGGCTGCTTGGTTTATGGAAGTTCGGCAGGCTGAATTACCTCTGGTTTGCCGGCATGGGATTAACCGGGATGATTCTGACCAAGGAGACCTACGCCATCCATGTCGCCTGCGCGATCCTTGCAATCCCGGCCCTGGCGGTTTCCCATGCGCTAAGCCGCGTCCCGGACGCGAAGCCGGCAAAGCAAACGTGGACGTGGATTGATCTTGCAATGGTTCTCGGTGTCGGCGCCGCCGCGATCATCTTTTTCTACTCGGGAACTTTCCTCAACTGGGATGGTGTTAAAGGTCTTTACCTGGCATTCAAGGCATGGACCGAGACCGGCACCGCAGGTCACGGCCATGAAAAGGCGTGGGACTACTGGTTCAAAATGATGGGGCCATCCTGGGAAGCCGGCGGAGAAAATTTTACCGCCTATGAACTGCCAATGCTGGCCGGGTTAATCCTCTGCCTGTTTTGCCAGAAGTTTAAGAACCTCAGTGTGCGTTATCTGGCGATCTACGGCGTGGGAAGCCTGGTCGCTTACAGCTACGTCAAATACAAGACGCCTTGGTGCATAATCAGTTTCGGATGGCCATTCCTGTTTGTCTTGGGCGCGTGGGTGCTGCTGGTTCGGCCAAAAAATCTTCGCAAAGTGTACGTGACGATAGGAATTCTATTGTGCTTTTCGCTTGGTCGATCCGTTTGGCTGAACTACTTCCGGTGCTCGTCGCCCACCGAGACGTACGCGTACGTTCAGACATACAACGACATTTTTAAGCTGAGCAAGCCGCTGCTTACGTTGGCAAAACGCGATCCGGCTTACTATCACCTCACCGGGCACCTGATCCGATCCAGCATTTACCCCCTTCCGTGGACGCTGGGCGATTTCGATCGAGTCGGCTACTACGAAGGAGGCAATATGCCGGCGAACCTCGATGGCGATTTTCTCCTCGTTCAAGAAGACAAAATCAAGGACGTCGAATCAAAGTTGAAAGGCTCGTATTACACCGAGATGATGACGCTTCGCAACTACCAGGATCCATCCAAGATATTTTTCAGCGCCAAAGTGTTTAAAGAATTTTTCCCGGGTAAAGCACCGGACTTTGTAGGGCCCGCACAGAACCAGCCGGCGCCGACGCCAACGCCGGCGCGCTAATTTCCATGAAGTGGCTTACGGCAGTTCTCACTTTTGTTAATTTGTCGGTCATCAGTGGCCTTCTGCTGGGAATGGCCGGAAAAGGCTTGAACACGTTGACAGCGGCTCTCGCATTGGTATGCGGCGCCGCGTTTGCCGTCGCAGCGTTTCTTGGAACTTCTGATCCGGCATGTCACGAAAAGACTGCGAATTCTCCGGAACCGGAACGCAAGCCTCGGAACGCCACGGAAAGCCAGCCAAATACAGGAATTCGGGCGGCACTCATGCGCTACCGTCGTGTGTGGTTCTGGGCAATGGCCGCCTGCTTTGCCGTCTTCGCTGTCCGATCCTTTTGCTGGTTGTTTTACATCGACGGCAGCGACTACAAAATCCAATCGCCAAACAATCTGGGCGATCTCTCGCTGCATCTGACATTGATCAAAACTTTTGCCAACGGCGTGCCGCTTTGGCCGGACAATCCCATCTACGTCGCTAGCAAACTGAGGTATCCGGCAGGGATCGATTTATTCAATGCGCTGCTTTCGCTGGTTCACGTCGATCTCATCACGGGGTTGACGTGGGTCGGTCTGGTAGCGTGCCTAGCAACTTTCTATGGATTCTATCGCTGGGGTGGCACCTTCGCGGTTGCAGGTTTCTTGTTCAACGGCGGAATAGCCGGTTTCCAATTCTTCAAGACGTGGAAGTTCTTGGATTATCAGGGCACAGCGGCAGATATCGCCCACAAACCAATTGCGTGGAAAAGTATTCCGTTGTCCATGTTCGTGACGCAACGCGGCTGGCTTTATGCGATCCCGGCAGCCTTGGTTCTGTTCTGGCACTGGCGAGAAAAA
>QHMS01000219.1 GCA_003217895.1 Verrucomicrobiota bacterium | reverse complement strand
CGACGCCGACGGAGCGGTCTTCTTTTTGCTCTGGGAACTCGATTGGCCAGCAGTGGCAAGTTGCGAAGCTTCATCAGGTTGCAATGATGACTTCTCGCCCGCAGAAGAGGATGAGCTTTCCGCGATCGTTGCTGACGAACCTTCGACGGAGGCGCTTGGACCAGCGACTCGCGATTGTGCATTCGAAGTCTGAGTCTGCTGAAGATCTGGCGATGAAACCTCAGGCGAATTCGAACCCGTGGCCGCATTGACCGGCGGTTGGCCCGCAGACGGCATACCCGCGGTTCCGCCTTGCGATGCCACAGCTGCGGGAGCCATTGTAGTCGAAGCAATTTGGACTCCTGGCGGCGAAGATTCTGGGACGCCAACCAGAACGCCGATTGGTTTTGTCTCGCGAGCCTGCCGCACAAGTCTTCCAATAGGCTCCCGCAATAAGACAGCGGCGATCACTCCTACTGCGAGCAAGAGCGCGGCAACCGGCAATGCTATTCGTAGCAATCGTCTGGGCGGAACCGCGGGCTGCCGTGGAATTGTTGTCCTGTACGGGATGCCATACTTGTCGGCGAGCGCCCGCCGGCGCTCGACCTTTAGCAGGCATTCGCGGATCATCTCCGCCAACCCGACCAAATCCTTTGGCCGTTGATCGGGATTGCGATGCAACATCCGGGCAAGCAAGGCTCGCAACGGTTTTGGAAACTTTGAGAACTTTGGTGGCCGCTGGAGTCCCTCATCGGAAAGTGCAACGCCTGTCAGAAGGAAGTAGAGTGTCGCTCCTAGCGAATAGACCTCTGAGCGAATGTCTTTCGTGCCGTGCGCTGATTGTTCCGGGCTGGCAGACTTTTCTGTGGAAGATGCTTGTTCGTGCGCCGCAACATTTTCAGCCTTGAACTCGTGGCGGGACCTGAGTGTGGGCAAGCCAAAGTTAATCAACTTCACCAGGGGCCAACTGCCTTCAGGAGTCTGTCCTGGGACGACGATGATATCGGAGGGCTGAATCGGCGGATATGGAAGCCTGTGAAAGCTCGCGGATGAGAGGACGCTCACGATTTGCTCAGCCACTCGCAATGCGGCGTCGGCCGGCATCGGGCCGTGGGCGGCCACCCAGGCTGCAAGCGTTTCACCTGGCAGGTGTTCTGAGACGCAAACAAAATTTCCGCCTTCACGTCCAAAATCGAAAACTTTCGCGATATTGACGTGACGCAGCATCTGCGCTGCGCGTGCCTGCTCCTCCAATTTCTCGCGGGCACCCGGATCGATGCTTTCAAGCCGAATGAGCTTTAGATCAACTGGCTCGCGAGATCTTTCGTCCACCGCTCCGTAAGTGATCGCTGCACCGTCCTTGTTGATTTCACGCGGAACGCCGTCCGATGTGAGGCAGACGCGGTAATGCTGAAGGTAGATTGTGCGCTCCATAACCGAGGGTCCCGTTGGCTGCGGCCAAGCCATCATACTCGCTGCCGCTGCCACTGATTCAACATCGATTTTGGCAGCGAGTTGCTTCGCGTAAACCCGATCACGCTCTAATTTTGGGCATTGCGCTTGAATCGAAAATCGCCAATCTAAAATCGCTAATCCGCATACCCCGTGGTGTAACGGTAACACAGCGCCCTTTGGAGGCGTTATTCTTGGTTCGAATCCAAGCGGGGTAGCCACGTAAAAGCGCCTTCGGGGCTCACGTGACTGCCCCCAGGTGAGCTGCGTGAGGCGACGCCTTTTACGCGGTTCGCAAATCTGTCGAACGGGCGTATATTTTGAGTCCGCCTTATGAAGGAATTGAACATAGAGAACCTGCACATCACCGTTGGCGATCAGGAGATTGTTCGCGGATTGACTCTCCGAGTGCCTCGCGGCGAGGTGCACGCGCTCATGGGTCCAAACGGCTCAGGAAAAAGCACTCTGGCAAAAGTCCTGGCCGGTCATCCGGACTATCATGTGACCGCGGGCAAGGTGTTGATGGACGGAGAAAATCTCCTTGAACTTGAGCCGGACGAGCGGGCGCGACGCGGTCTGTTCCTGGCTTTCCAGTATCCGAGCGAGATCCCCGGGGTCACGATTGCCAATTTTCTCCGTGCAGCGTTGCAATCGCGTCTGCCGGAAGGCGAAGAGCTCGAAGCCACCGACTATTACGCGAAGCTTTATGAAAAAATGGAACTGCTCGGTATGGATCGCTCGTTTACGTCACGGGCGGTCAACGAAGGATTTTCCGGCGGCGAAAAGAAGCGCGCCGAGATTCTGCAATTAGCGATGCTCGAGCCCAGATATGCCGTGCTTGATGAAACCGATAGCGGCCTGGACATCGACGCGCTCAAGACCGTGGCACATGGGGTAAATTCATTGCGCGGACCTGATCTTGGCATATTGTTAATCACGCACTATCAGCGCCTCCTGAACTACATCGTTCCCGACCACGTCCACGTGATGGTGGCGGGGCGAATCGTAAGAAGCGGGCGGAAAGAGCTCGCTCTTGAGCTCGAGGAGAGAGGTTACGATTGGGCGCGTGAAGGGGCGGTTGAACCAGCGTTTAGGTAAACAGGGTAAAATTCACAATGAAAACCGAGACTTCTGCAGTCAATATTGATCGAAGCAAAGGAGACTTTTTTTATCCGGAAGCTCACGTGCGCGATGCCGGCACCGGCCTGAGCGAACGAACGGTTCGCTACATTTCGGACGTCAAAGAGGACCCAGACTGGGTGCGTGAATTCCGGCTCAGAGGTCTCAAGACGTTTTTGGAAAAACCGCTCCCGACGCATTGGGCGAGCAAGGATCTCGAAGCGATCGACTTCGACAAAATCCGCTACTATCTCTCTCCCGGGACCGAGGCGAAACGCAGCTGGGATGAAGTACCGGACGACATTAAGCGCACATTCGAGCGCCTTGGCATTCCCGAGCAGGAACGAAAATTTCTTGCCGGTGTAGAAGCACAGTTCGATAGCGAAGCAGTCTATTCAAACATCAAGAAAGCGGTCGGCGAACAGGGCGTCATTTTCGTTGGCTCGACCGAAGGACTGAAACACTATCCGGAAATTTTCCGGAAATGGTTCGGTAAAGTTATCCCGATCGCTGACAACAAATTTAGCGCGCTGAATTCCGCTGTGTTCAGCGGTGGCTCGTTCATTTATGTCCCGCCCGGGGTGAAAGTGAAACACCCGCTGCAGGCGTACTTCCGCATCAACGCCGAAAACTTCGGTCAATTTGAGCGCACCCTCATCATTGCCGATGAAGGCTCGGAAGTGACTTACATGGAGGGCTGCACGGCGCCGAAGTTTAACACGCCGACGTTGCACAGCGCTGTCGTTGAGCTCGTTGCCCTAAAAGGCGCAAAGATTCAGTACATCACGGTGCAGAACTGGGCGTCGAATGTCTTCAATCTGGTCACGAAACGCGGTCTCGCCCACGAGAACGCCGAGGTGAAATGGATTGATTGCAACATCGGTTCACGCCTCACCATGAAATATCCGGGCGTGATCATGAAGGGTCGCAAAGCGCGCGGCGAAGTTCTTTCCATCGCGCTCGCCAACGACGGGCAGCATCAGGACACTGGCGCGAAGATGATTCACGCAGCCGATGAAACGACCAGCAACATTGTTTCCAAATCGATCTCCATCGGCAAAGGTCGGGCCACTTACCGCGGACTGGTCCACGTGCCCAAACATCTCAAGCATTGCAAAAACAACACCGAATGCGACGCGCTTCTGATCAACTCGACGTCGCGAACGGACACGTATCCGGCTATCACCGTGCGTGGCACAGGCAATGCCGTTCAACAC
>QHMS01000218.1 GCA_003217895.1 Verrucomicrobiota bacterium | reverse complement strand
CGAAGAGTGGAGTAGCTCGCGGAAAACAGATCAGCAAAAACTTTTCTTTTGCAAATTGGCTTGCCGATTTCAAACAGGGCCGACTACGGTGGCACGCATGACAACCTTCATCAAAATCTTCAGCCTGGTCTTTGCGTACCTTCTCACGATTACCTTGCCAATTAGAGCCGGCACGCCTGAACAGGAAAAGGCGTTCGTGGACAAATATAAAACAGCATTCGAAGGGAAGGACAGCGCAACGCTGGAATCATTCCTTTACACACAAGGCTCTGACCCAGCGGCCCTCGAGTTTTACAAGATGATGCAGTCGGGGGAAGCCGGAGAGAAAATCTCCAAGATTGAGCTTGTTAATCTTACGCCGGAAGACGTGAAAAAAGCCACGACGCCAATGGACGGGCCAACCGGCAAGGTTTGCCTGACACTGAAGCCAACCAAAAAGCTCCTCATTAAAGTCGAGAAAAAGGACGCCAACGGCAGCTCCAGCAGCAGTTCGGAAAATTTCGTCGCTGAGAAGAACGAAAAGTTCGTCATCCCCGTGCCGGGCCCGTGTAAGTAGATAAGCGCGCATGCGCCTGTGTGAAACGACGGCGGCTCTGGTTTATCTTCGTTCCTCTTTGAAAAGAGTACCCACCGTGCGCTGGTCCGCCGGGGGTTCGAGTGAGTTAACGAAATTGCGAAATCGCTCGGAGAAAACTTCAGGACGAAGTTTCCAGTAGTGTGCCATACCCGGCGCGACGATGTAATGTCGCAGAAGCCCATGCCAGCCTTCGAAAAGCTGTTTGTCCATCAGTCCATACACGTAATGGAAATGAATTGTCTCGAACGCTTTCAAGAACTGATAGGTCGCGTGAAAGAATCGTGCCCGCTCTTCGACTGAAAGCGCGCCGATATCTTCAAGCCCGACCCGCCAGATGCGTTCCAGCTCCGCATTCTCCATTAAAGGTTTGGTCACGTCGCGCAAAGCGGTAGCCGCGGCGTCTTGCGTGGCGAGCTTGGCCACTCGCGTGCTCCGATGCACTTGCAATGCCAGATATAGGACAGACAAAACCACAGCGATCGAGCCGACCAGTTGCGAGATTGCACTAAGGGCGTCCCAGTTCATGTCTGCGTTATACCACAAGCCATCCCATAAATGTCATTCTGAGCGGAGCGAAGAATCTCTGATCATTTTGAAGCGGGGTGCGAGCGGGAATAACCAGAGATGTTTCGCTTCGCTCAACATGACAGCGCTATTAATGGATCGCGCTTACTTCGGTTCCTCGGCGAGTTTGAGAACAATTTTGCCCCGCGTGTGACCAGACGCCACTTGCTCCTGCGCCTTCTTTGCTTCGGAAAGGGGAAACGTTTGAGAGACGATTACTCTGATTTTCTTTTCATCGATCAGTTTGCCAATTTGGGCGAGCTCTCCGGAGTTCGGCTCGACACTGAGGGCCACGCCGCGAATGCCGTGCTTCTCCAGATCAGATTGGTTCGGACGCGCAACGAGTGAAACAATGATTCCGCCTTTCTTCACCACGCCGTAGGAACGTGTCAGTGTATCCTTCCCGACGGAATCGAGCACAACATCAACATCTTTCGCGACGTCCTCGAATTTCTGCTTTGTGTAATCGACCGCCACATCGGTACCCAACTGCTTGAGCAGGTCCTGATTTGCAATCGATGCTGTCGCAACCACTTTCGCACCACGCGCCTTGGCGATTTGGATCGCAAAACTTCCTACGCCACCCGATCCGCCGTGAATCAGCACGGTCTGGCCCGCGTTCAGTTTCGCGGTGTCGATCAGTGCTTGCCACGCCGTCAAAGCGACGATCGGCACCGCTCCAGCCTCGACGTAGGTGAGCGACTTCGGTTTCGGCGCCGCGTCGCCCTCCGGCACGACCGCGTATTGCGCATAACCGCCGCCGCTATCCAGGCTGATGTACGCGAACACAGGATCGCCTGCCTTGAATTTCGTGATCTTGTTTCCCACCCTCTCGACGACTCCCGCGATGTCACCGCCCAGAACCATCGGAAATGCGCCATTTCCATCTTTGGCAAACATCCCCGATCGGATCATCCCGTCGACCGGGTTTACGCCAGCCGCAATCACGCGGATGAGGATTTGGTCTGCCTTCGGTTCTGGTCGTGGCACGTCTTCATATTTCAAAACCTCCGGGCCGCCATACTCGTGAATGACAATCGCTTTCATCGTGGACGTAGCAGATTCCGCCGCCGCAAAGTTTGGTAGAAACAGCGCTGCCGCTAACGCTGCAATAAATGTGAGTTTCCTTGCGATTTGCATATTGCACGTAAACCTCGGACGTCAGTTCGCTGATCTGATTTCCGACATCTGACTCAGTCTTAGCCAGAGCGCGGACTGTTCGTCCAGACTTTTCCCATTACTGCTATTTCGCAACTGGTTCCTGACTCTCGCGCCTTCATGTCACAAAGACGGAGGCGAAGGTGACTCCGGCGGCGCAGGCAGTGGCAATAAAACAAGAGAAAACTCCGGCGGCATGAAACTCGCCCACATATCGTATTCCGGACCAAACTGCCGCAGAAACAGAAGCGAGAAAGAATGAAGAGTAACAAAAACTGGCAGCAAGATTACCGTTCCCAAGTAGGGCAATGCGCCGATGCAGCACGTGACGCACGTCACGACGCAACCGATAACGAGCATCGCCAGAATGAGCACAATTCCGAAAAGACAAAACAAGATGAATGGCGCGGGATTAGCGAAAATTAATCGTAGTACCTGCCTCGCCGCATCCGGCGCGGGGCACCGCTGCCGATACATCACGGGCGCCATGAAAAGAAAGATCAGATTGATGACAATGCCGAACGCGATCCAGCAAATGAAAAGAGGTACCAGTAAAGCGGCCATTACCACTCCACTTGGCTCTCGATGTCCACTGGCCAAAAAACCTAGCAGCACAAAAACGATCGCAAGCAGGACGACCGCCGCCATCGCCCCGAGCATCACAAGAAGTTGAAACACGAAATAGCTGTTCCCCTCCGTGCGATATTCGCGCCACGGTTCGGCAATGGCACCGCGATTTCGCACGATGCAATCGGTAAAAATGAAGCTGCCGCGCGACTTCAACCACATCAGCACAATGACCAGCGCAAGAACGAATATGACAAAGCCAATGATGATCACTGGCAGCCACGGCTTCCATTGCTCGAGCAGATTGATCTTTTGCGCCGTGTGCGGCTGTCTAAAGTTGCCGAAGTTCGTTGGAAAATTAAATCCGACTCCGCTAAAATGGCCGGTCAGAAACGCGGCGAAACCAATAACGAGCCATTTCTTCAGGCCGAAGGGCTGAAACAGAATCTTCGTCATCAATTCAAAGGCTTCCCCAAACGGTTTGAAGATTTCGATTTGCGGTTCGACCCCGTTCATGCGCGGCATTTCAAGCGTTCCATTGCTGAGAAGCAAGACTGTTGTAGTCGCGTCTCTGTGAGACGCGCGGTACGCACGTTTCAAAACACTTCAGTGCCACGCTTCCCAACAGGAAAGCGGCTACAACTCGCTCTACGCAGTTGTTTAGTAAGCGAGGAGCGCCATGTTAGTTCTCGATGTCGAAGGTAAAGCGGCGCTACCCGATCGGCGCCGAAGTAATTGGCAAAGACCAAACGCATTTTCGCGTCTGGGCGCCAAAAGCGCGTGACCTTGATGTTGTTATCGAGCCAGGTCCCAGCTCAAAGGGAGGAGTTCATGCACTATCGTCGGAGCCAGACGGATATTTTTCCGGTATCGACAATGCTGCTGCCGGGAGCCGCTACCGGTTTCGAATTAACGGTGGAGAAGATTTGTATCCGGATCCGGCGTCGCG
>QHMS01000072.1 GCA_003217895.1 Verrucomicrobiota bacterium | reverse complement strand
GATATTTTTGTCAGCAATGCGCGACCGGAAGCAGGTGCATTCTTCTATCCGCCGATGGAGATCACTCTCGAACAATGGAATGCCGCATCCGATTCACAGGCGAAAGCGTTCCTCGCCAGCGTGCACGAGGCGGTTCCTCTCATGGATAAAGGCGGGCGAATTCTCGCTATCACTTACGCCCAGGGCAGCCGCACTGGCGGACTGCAACCGTGGGTAGCAATGGGTTCAGCCAAGGCCGCGCTTGAGTCGCTCGTACGTTACTTCGCGGTGACTCTCGCCAAACGCGGCATCACAGTGAATGCCATCAGCCCCGGATGGACCGAGGATAGCGTGTTGAATTCGCTGCCCGAGCAAGTTCAAGACCTCATCCGAAATTGGCACGCGCGCGGGTGGACTCCCATGGGCCGGCTGGGAACGCCCGAAGATATCGGCAACGTTGCGACGCTCCTTTGTTCAGAACAAGCCGACTGGATAACTGGGCAAGTGATTTACGCGGATGGCGGCGCCTCGTTGATGAATCCTGAGGTGCCGCCAGAAATCCAACTGGGTTGACCAGCGAACTCTTCTAAGAAGCACATCGGCTCGCGACCAGTTGGATCACACGGTCCGGCAAAATGGTGATCCCAACCACCGAGCATTCGGTGGTCGGGCGGGTGCGGTTCTGGCGGTGTTCCATATCGAAAATGCGCTGATGATTTTTGGAGTGAGCAGTGAAATTTTTTGCAAACTTCTTCCCGGATTTCCCGTAGAAGGATGTGAGGACTGACCTCACAGGTCGGGGTTAGCTGGGTTAGCTCTGTATTTAGTCAGTCCTAAAAACATGCAAACGATCATCGCGCTTCTATTCTGCTTAGGACTCGTTCTCATGGCGATGGCGCAGGGTTGGTTAGGGGCGCTGTGGGTGTCGCTTGGTTTCTTTATCGCGCTATTCGTGACTGCACGGATTGCGTACCCGATACTACTAGGTTTGCCTCGTGCGATTCGCCTGGTCGCGAGCGGAGAGATGCGCGCGGCTGTATATCGGCGCCTGCTGTTCACTCCGGTTCTTTGGATTGTTGCCTTGGCTGTGATCGTATTGCTCGTCGGATTTTCCTGGCCGTCAGCGGCAGCGTGGTTCGAGGGAAATGGCGCGTTGAGTGCTGGCCTGTGGCTCGGCGTTGCGGGTATCCTGCTGTCAGCGCTCTCGAGCAAGTCTCGTGCTGACTTCGATGCAGACTTTGACCGCTCTTATGGGCAGTATTACTTTCGCCGCCCCGCGCGTCGAAGACGCCATGTATCTACCTACGAGAGCATGAAGCCATAGCGACTTGCCGCGAAGACTTTAAAGGGTTTCGGGGCGACGCGAATCTTTAATTATCTGGTAGCGAACCATCGAAAATCCGAGCAGGGTAAGCGCCACGACTATGAAAACGATCACTCTTTGTCTCGCCATTCTCGGACTTGCCGGGAGCATTTCTGCACAAAACGATTTGAACCTGCCTGACGTCAGCCAGGCTGCAGAAGTGAAACAGCGCGTTGCGCTGACGGATATTGCGGTCAAATACCATCGCCCATTGGTGAACGGACGAAAGATTTGGGGCGGCCTCGTTCCGTACGGAAAAGTCTGGCGCGTAGGAGCAAATGAAAATACGACGATTGAATTCAGCGATCCGGTTTCAGTGGAGGGCAAGCCATTGGGCAAAGGAACCTACGGGCTGCACATGATTCCGAATCAGGATTCGTGGACGGTGATTTTTTCGAATACCAACACCGCGTGGGGAAGCTACAGCTACGACCAGAAAGAAGATGCTTTGCGCGTGGATGTAAAACCGCGACCGCTCGCTGAGAACAAAGAGGCGCTCGAATTTGATTTTGAAGATCTAAAGCCAACTTCCACAGCCGTGACGATGAAGTGGGAGAAGTTGGGTGTTCCTTTCACTGTCTCCATCAACGACTCGGATCAGACGCTGCAGAACATCCGCGCGCAGTTGAAGGGTCGCGGTCAGTTTACCTGGCAGGCTTTGGACGAAGGGGCACAATTTTGTTTAACCAGAAAGGTTAATCTGGATGAAGCGCTGCGCTGGGCGGATGCATCAATTCAGAATGAGGAACGGTTCGATAATCTCAGCACTAAAGCGGATATCCTCAAAGCCCTAGATCGCCCGGATGAGGCGAAAACCGTCTGGAACCGTGCGCTCGAAATTGCCAAGGCCCCGCAACTATATACGTATGGTCGGCAGTTACAGAATCAGAAGAAGGGTGCTGAAGCAATGGAGATTTTCAAAGACGTCGCCAAACGCTTTCCACAAGGCGTTTATGGATATCTCGCTCAGGCTCGCATTAAATCTACAGCCGGCGATTTCGGGGGCGCGACCAGTGACGCCAAGCAGGCACAAGCTGCCGCTCCGACGGATGCACAGAAACAGAGCATCCAGGCGCTGATCACTCGACTCGACGCCAAGCAGGACATCAACAAGTAACGCCCATCTGTCTCGGATTTGGGACAATAGCCGCAATAGGACGTTCACAACCGGGAGTCCAACGTTGCCTGTGACGCTCAAGGGTATTTCGCGCTGGTGCCGAACATTCGTCGGAATTCTAATGATTGCCATTGTATGCACGGCCAATTCGGCCGATGCGCCGCCGTTGTTGTCTCCAGAGCAGAAGAATGCCAGCGAGATTCAGCTCGCATTGCAGAAGCTCAACGTGCTTGGCCGGGTTCTTTACATTGCGGCGCACCCCGATGATGAGAACACAAATCTGATGGCGTTCTGGGCGAACGGCTCGCTCTACGACAGCGCTTATCTTTCGGTGACGCGCGGGGACGGCGGTCAGAATTTACTTGGGCCAGAATTGGGCGAACGCCTCGGTGTAATTCGGACAGAGGAATTGCTGGATGCGCGACGCATCGATCACGCCAAACAGTTCTTCACACGGGCGATTGATTTCGGATTTTCCAAAACGGCTGAAGAAACGCTGCGCATCTGGAATCACGACAAGATTCTCGCGGATGTAGTCTGGGTCGTCCGGAATTTTCGACCGGACGTGATGGTGACACGCTTCAGCCCGGAGGATCAACTGACGCACGGCCATCACACGGCGTCAGCGATTCTGGCGCAGGAAGCATTCGCGGCAGCCGGCGATCCAAATCGTTTTCCAGAGCAACTGGCTTTCGTTAAACTGTGGCACCCGACCCGGCTGGTTTGGAATACATCCCCGTTTTTCTTTAAGAATCGAAATCTTCCTTTCGATCAAACCGGTCTGATCGTTTTGGAAGCAGGCGGCTTCAATCCGCTCCTCGGAAAAGCCTACACTGAAATTGCAGCGGCCAGTCTGAGCATGCACAAGAGCCAGGGCGTCGGCAGCCCCCCGCGCCGCGGAGAGCGAAAAGAATATTTTAAATTTTTGGAAGGCCAGCCGATGACCAGCTCGCTTTTCGACGGGATCGATACGACTTGGTCGCGCATTCCCAATTCGGAACCGGTTGCTGCGGAGATTCGTCAGATCATTTCGAAGTTCAATCCCGCTGATCCGGTCGCGTCGGTGCCCGACCTGTTGAAGCTACGGCAGGCAATGAGTCGAATTCAGGACGACTCCTGGATCTCGGAGAAAACAGCCGAGTTGGACAAGATTATCGCTGCGTGTCTCGGCTTGCATGTCGAAGCGGCGACCGCCAATGAAACCTTCACGCCAGGGCAAACGGCGACAATCAAGCTGGAGGCAATCAATCGCTCGAATATTCCAGTGACACTGCAGGAATTACGATCTCCCAACACCGGCGAGTCGATGAAAATTGATGCTGCGCTCCCGATGAACGAACTCGTCACGAAGGATTTTCCCTACAAGATCCCGGATAATACGCCGTACTCGCAGCCGTACTGGCTTCGCAAACCGGGGACACTCGGCACCTTCACCGTGGACAACCAAAAGCTCATTGGTCTCCCTGAAAACCCCCCTGCTCTTCCGGTCGAAATAGGCTTGCAGGTGAACGGACAGGAACTGCGATATATTATGGACACGAAGTATCGGGCGGTTGACCCGGTGGCAGGCGAAGTGCGACGAGCGTTGGTTATTGCGCCACCTGCGTTCGCGAACGTCGCGGACAGCGTGTTCATATTTCCGACGAACCAGCCGAAACGTGTTTCAGTACAAGTGACCGCGGCCACGGGCCCTGCTAAAGGCGAACTTAAACTCGTTGTCCCACAGGGATGGGAAGTGTCTCCGGCGTCTGTGCCGATAGATTTGAAGTCAGCCGATGCCGAGACAGTAGGCACATTTACCGTCAAACCGCCGGAACAAGATAACGAAGGCACGTTGCGCACCATCGTTTCCAGCGACGGCCGCGACTATTCGTTCGAGCGCGTGCGCATTTCGTATCCGCACATCGGCGTTCAGACGCTGATGCCGAGTGCAGAAGCTAGACTTGTTCGCGCCGATATCCGCAAGAAGGGCGATCGTATTGGTTACATCCCCGGCGCCGGTGATGACGTCCCAGAAAGCCTGAGACAAATTGGTTACTCGGTGAAGGTTTTGAGCGAACCGGAAATCACAGCGAAAAACCTCGCGCAGTTCTCTGCCGTCGTGCTGGGCATTCGCGCCTATAACACGCAGGACCGAATTTCCAACTGGTTGCCCGAGGTATTTGATTACGTAAAACAAGGCGGAGTTGTGATCGCGCAGTACAATACCCTGGCCGAGCTTAAGACTAACCAACTGGGACCGTATTCGTTGGAAATTTCACGCGACCGCGTCACCGACGAAAATGCGGAGGTGCGTATTCTGGCGCCGAATCATCCGTTAATGACTATCCCAAACAAGATTACGTCGAAGGATTTCGAGGGATGGGTGCAGGAACGCGGCCTTTATTTTCCTAACAAGTGGGATCCCGCCTGGACACCGATCCTGTCGTGCAACGATCCAAAGGAAAAGCCGCTCGACGGTGGCCTTTTGGTCGCGAAGTCCGGCAAAGGTTTTTTTATCTACACGAGTTATTCCTGGTTTCGACAGTTGCCGGCCGGTGTCCCGGGAGCCTATCGGTTATTCGCGAACATGTTGTCGTTGGGAAAATGAACGCACGCGATAGCAACCCCGATGCGCGCTCGTGGCGCAAGGCATATGGCCTGGCGCTTTCGCTTTTCGCAGTTGAGGTGGTCCTCCTCTACCTCTTCACTGTCCGGTTTTCGTGAACCGGCTGGATTACTTTGTTCTCATCGCCACGATTCTGGCGATCCCGCTTTACGGTCTTTGGCGAACGCGTGGCAGCGCCTCTTTGCGTCAATACTTAAAAGGCGATGCGAGTATCGGTTGGGCCACCATCGGGCTTTCGGTGCTCGCGACGCAGGCTGGGCCGATCACCTTTCTTTCGATGCCGGGCCAGGCATATGAGAGCGGCATAGGTTTTATCCAGAATTATTTTGGGCAACCGCTCGCGCTGATTGTTGTGTGCGCGGTCTTCGTTCCGATCTATCAGCGGCTGAAAGTTTATACCGCGTATCAGTACCTCGGCGAGCGATTCGATCAAAAGACGCGGTTACTCGGCGCATTTCTGTTTCTCGTGCAACGGGGCATCGCGGCTGGAATCACGATCTACGCGCCGGCCATTGTTCTCTCCGCGTTGCTCGGGTGGCGCTTGAACCTGACCATCTGGCTCGCAGGCGGACTGGTAATTATTTACACGGTCATCGGCGGGACCAAGATTGTAAGCATCACCCAACGCTACCAGATGATCGTGATTCTGGTCGGCATGGCCATCGCGTTCGCGGTCGCGGTTTACAAACTGTTGCCCGACCTGTCGTTTGAAGGGACGCTGTCGATCGCCGGCAAGATGGGCAAGCTGGAAGCGGTCAGTTTCTCCGTCGATCCGCACAAGCGCTATACATTTTGGTCTGGCCTGATCGGCGGTTTTTTTCTCGCCCTATCCTATTTCGGGGCGGACCAATCGCAGGTACAACGATATCTCGCGGGCGGCTCGCTCAAAGAGAGTCGGCTCGGACTGCTCTTCAACGCAGTGGTGAAGGTGCCGATGCAATTTTTCATTCTGCTGCTCGGCGCGGTTGTTTTCATGTTTTACCAATTCGAAAAGCCGCCCGTTTATTTCAATCAACCTGCCTACGAGCGTGCATTGCAGAACGGATATGCCCCGCAGTTAACGGAGCTGCAAACGCAGTTTGATGAAGTGTTCACGCAAAAACGTGCTGCCATTCGTATTCTTTCCACTGCGCCGTCAAGCGAGCGTGACGCCGCGATGAACAAACTGCGCACATTCGAAGCGCAAGCGAGCGACTTGCGCGATCGAACGAAGGCGGTTCTTGCGAAAGCGGGCGTAGATCCAAAGAGCAAGGAGTCTGACTACGTATTCATTACTTTTATTCTTCAACAGATGCCGCATGGAATTGTCGGACTACTCATCGCAGTGATTTTATGCGCGACCATGTCGGCGACGGCAGCAGCTCTGAATGCTCTCGGTGCCACCACAGAGGTGGATTTTTATCGACCGTTGATCCGGCCAAACGCGAGCGACCACCATTATGTCGTCGCGGCGAAAGCGCTGACGGCCGCGTGGGGTTTAATTGCGATCGGCGTCGCTTCATTTGCCAGCCTCGTCGAGAATCTCATCGAAGCGGGCAACATTCTGGGCTCGGTGTTCTATGGCAGCATACTGGGTCTGTTCCTGGCAGCGTTCTTTATTCGTCGAGTCACGGGGTCCTCAGCGTTTTTCGCCGCGCTCGTTGCGCAAACCCTCGTGTTCGTCCTGTTCGCGACGACGAATATCGGTTATCTCTGGTATAATTTCATCGGCTGCGCGGCCGTACTGATCGTGGCGCCGATTCTGCAGCAAACTATCTTTCGCGGTGCGGAACCTCCCGCCAGGGCATGAAGCTCGTTCTGACCCATGAATCAACCGATCATCTGTTTCGGCCAGCAACCGTGCGGATTTTTTCCGAAAAGATATTTGGCTGCCAAGATTCTGACCGCTCGACATCTCCAAAAGGAAATTGGCGGAGAAATCGTCTTTTTCTTTCACGACAGCGATCATGACCCGCGCGAGACGACGACGATTTTGCAAGATCAACGCACCAACGAAGACGTAGCTCTAAACTTTCAGTTCGCGAATCGGATTCAAAAGCAGTTTTCGCCGCTCTACGCAAAACGCGTGCTTCCGGCATGGCAGGAGAAAACTGCGCGCCAACTTCCGCGTTACGTCTCCCGGTTTCTGGCCGCACATTTTAAGGAGAATAGAGCTTCGAACGTGGCCAACTTCTGTCTCGAGATGTACACGCGAATGGGCTTACTCGCTGGAATTCGGGTGCAGCGATCGAGCGCATCCGATTTCAGGGCGCGTGCTGTGGCAGTTTCAGACTATTTTGTCGATACGCAGTACGAAGGAGAAATTGTTCGCGCACGTTATCGCGACGGGAAATTGCTCTTGCACAAAGGAGGCGATCGGTTTGTAGAGATTCCCGGGGGGGAATTTGGTCCGGAACAAATTAGCCCGACCCGCGACACGCGCTTTGTCTGGATGCAATCGGTGATTCGATGCAGCCATTACGTCGCCGGCGCGAGCGAGCAGCATTACATCAACAAGGCCGATGCTCCTGAGGTGAAGTTCGTCAAGCGCGACGACATTTCCGATTCCGGCAAAGCTTACACCGAGTTGTCATGAAATCGGGGCCGCTCAAAATTGGTATTGCGTGTTTTCCGTTGATCGGCGGGAGCGGGATTTTGGCGACTGCTCTCGGGTCCGAGTTGGCGCGGCGCGGTCACGAAGTCTACTTTTTTAGTTACGCTCAACCCGTTCGGCTGGATTTGCCGCAGGATAATCTTCATTTCCATCGGGTGGACGTTGCGCATAACCCTTTGTTTCCTTCCCCCGATTACACTCTGCCGCTCGCAGTGAAAATGGCGGAGGTGGCGCGTTCGCAGCAACTCGATCTTTTTCATGTGCATTACGCGGTGCCGCACGCGCTCGCCGCATGTTTGGCCTCGCAGATGTTGGGCCCGTCAGCGCCGCGTCTCGTCACGACTTTGCATGGAACTGACACAACTCTCCTGGGCCAGGACCCCGATTATCGCACCGCCATCGAGCACGCCCTCGTGCACTCCGATGCGGTGACAGCAGTTTCAGAAAGTCTTCGGAATCAAACGCAGGAAATCTTCCGCTTAAAACGACCCATCGAAGTGATTCGGAATTTCTTCACTCCGAACAAACCGAAACGAAGCCGCGCAGAAGTTCGCCGCGATCTCGGCCTAACGAATGAATTTCTTGTGCTGCACATGTCGAGTTTGCGACCGGTGAAGCGCATTGACCTTCTGCTTCGCACGATTGCGGAGTCGAAAAACCGGGAGCGGCTTCGATTGTTCATTCTGGCAGGCGGCCCGTTCGAACCTTATGAGCCGTTGCTCGACGAGTTAGGAATTCGGGATTCGGTCATTGTTCGGCAAAACACAGCTGTGGTGGACGAATATCTACAGGCCGCGGACGCAGGGCTGTACACATCCGAATACGAAAGCTTCGGATTGAGTATTCTTGAGACGATGTTTTACAGGAAACCAGTTGTCGCCTTCCGCGTCGGCGGCATTCCCGAAGTCATAGGCGACGCGTGTCCTCTGTATCCTTTCGGCGATGCGACCGCGGCTGCTGCCGCATTAGACGAGTTGCTTGAATCTCCAGACTTGGCACGAGAACTCGGCGAACGCAGCCGCGTTCGCGCGGTCGAAAACTTCTCCGCCGATCACATTCTCCCGAAGTACGAAGCGCTCTACCGCCGTGTAGCCGCTGGGAAAGTGCACCGTGCAGGAATCGAACCTGCAACCCAGTGATTAAGAGTCACTTGCTCTGCCAATTGAGCTAACGGTGCCAAACTCTAAATCCGAAACGAATTGCGAAATCGAATCGCGATGCTCGAATTTTCGATTCGCGAACGCGAAAATCAAGCCTGTGCAGCTGATTCTTACTTCGAGCTGTCGATGATCTGCTGCGCGTTCCTGATCGCGGACTCATCCGGCGCTTTGTCTTTCTTCAGGATGTCGATTGCCTTTTGCGCCGAGGAACTGGCTTCTCTCTTATTGCCAAGCTTCGCCTGAATCTGCGCCTTCTTGTAGTGCATGAAGTAGGCGTCCGGGTTCTTCTCCAGCGCCTGGTCGATCCACTTCGCCGCCTGGTTCATGTCCTTGTCGTTGTCGTAGTAGAAGGCCGCGGCCTGATAGGCGGTGCGTGGATCGAGCGGAGTCCCTGCGCTAACGACTGCATCGAGTTGCTTGCTTACCTGCTCGACGTCGTCCGTGGTCAATTTTACCGGCACGCGCGTCTTATCCCAAAGGAAATTCAGCGTCGCGGAAGCGCCTTTCACATCACCTATCCCGATGGTGAACGTCTCGATTGTGTTTGGGATCGGTTCCGGCTTCGCCGTGATACGCGCGGCATCGTTCTCCTGCTTATAGTCGGCCGCGCTCTGTACCTTCGCATCCTTCGAAATGATAATGGTCCACTCGTCCGCTGTCGGAATCGTGAAGAGTGCGTACTCACCGGCCGGGATCTCCTTCCCGCCGAGCGTTACCGCTTTGCTAAACTTAATTTTGGTGACCGCGTTGGCGCCGGTGCGCCAAAGCTTACCATAAGGCACCAGGCCGCCGAAGATCTCGCGATCGTTTTTGTTTGGACGCGAATAATCCACCTCGACATCCGTCAACCCAACACGCTGTTTTACCACCGAGTGCTGGCTGACAGCGGGAAACTCAATTTTTTTCTCCTCCGCCTGCAAATTGCGCGGTAGGAGCGGCTCTGCCACCAAGCAAAGTGCGAACGAAGCAAAAAGGAGAAACGAACGAAGACCTGAAGATTGGATCATAATACCTGGGTTCGATATGTACTGATTTAAGCGGAGAAGATATAGAAAGACCGATCACGCTTGCGTGTGACGCACGTAATGTTTCTCGACGCCTTTGGGCAGCAAACGTTTACGACCGCGCTGTCGCCGGCGCGCCAGGACCGCGCGACCGCCTTTAGTGCGCATCCGGGCACGAAAACCGTGCTGACGTTTTCGTGTTCGCTTCGAAGGCTGGTAAGTCCGTTTCATAAATCCGAGGAAGATCCCGGCGCGATTTAAGAGCGGTTACACTAGGAGCGACCGTGGCAATGTCAATGATTTGCCTCGGGCAGCAGCTGAAAACGCCGAACGCCCAACATCGAACATCGAACGCCGAATTAGGGCGGAACTAATTTACAAGATTGCCACCACGACCGATTTTTGGAATAACCAGGGCGGGCAATGAGCGAACAAGAAAATATCGTGATTGAACCGGCAACCGAGGCCGACTTGGACGAGTTGTCGGAACTGCTGGGCGAATTGTTCGCTGAGGAAAGCGATTTTCGTCCCGACAAGGACAGACAGCTCCGCGGGTTGCGGCTCATTTTCGAACAGCCCAGTCGCGGGCGCGTTTTCGTGCTGCGATGCGACGGCGCGATTGTGGGCATGATCAATTTGCTTTTTACCATCAGCACGGCCGAAGGCGGCTTCGTCATGCTGTTGGAGGACTTGGTGGTCCATAAAAAATACCAGGACAAGGGCTACGGCTCGAAACTGCTCCAATACGCCATCGATTTCGCGAAACAGAAAAATTTTCTCCGCATCACTCTGCTGACCGATCGCCCGGAAAATGTGGCCCAGGCATTTTTCCGGAAACACGGTTTCGTTGAATCATCGATGATTCCGATGCGCCTGTGGATCGCGCCGCAAAAAGAGAGTGATCAGTAGCGCTGTGGTGGCCGCTGTGTCGGTTGCGATTTTGACATCGACTATGCAGGCGACACGCCTGCCTCTACAGACCCTTTTGCTCGATCCAAGCGTTCAGCTCTGGCGCGAGGCGTTTTTTGAATTCCGTGCGGAACTGAACTTCATCCAGAACTTTTGCTACGTCAGGCGCGCTGGCCGGAGGCAAGTTGGTTTTCGCGTAGCTCTTTAATTCATCGGCGCGCGAGTCATCGGAGAAAAAAGTGAACAGACTAGGCGCGTAGCTGTTTGCGCCAGCGGCATCGGTCTTGGCGAGCAGCGTTTTCAGATTCGCTTTCGCGAATTCCCAAGCAATATCCGGGTGACCGCTGTCTCGTGCGACGGCCGGGACCAGAAATATCGCGCGACTCGTTGGCAGCTCGTCGGTGAGGGCAATGGCAAGCGTCTTTTGCACCAGTTTGGGGTCGATCGATTCGGCCAGCGCGCTGTAGTAATTCTGTTTTTCCTCGATGCTCGTCGTTTTCAAACCTAGCTCGTGAAGTTTGCTCCAAGTCTTTTCGTCTGCGTAACGCCCCACGACCGCAAGAACTGGGGGGCGCAGATCAGGAGCGAGCGATGCGGGATTTGCGAGATATTTTTCGAAACGTTCGCGACACCCCGCGATGATTTCTGGATCGTTCAGATCTCCCAGAGCACTGATCAGGCCCGCGCGCAAATTCGTCGCCGCGGCGACCTCACCTTTTGTTAGTTCCCAGCCAACCTTCTCAAATGTTGGACGCAAAAGCGATCGGGCATAGCGCTGAAATTTTTCGCGCTGCGGATTGCCGACGAGCAGCCGATTCACAGAATCCAGCACGTTGATGATCTGTTCACGTTCAGCCAGTTCGGTGGAGGCAGGCAGTTTTTCAACCAACCCAAAATAGAGCGCGATGGGAGCGCGATCGGCTTGCACCAGGGCCCACGCATCGCTCAGGAGATTGACGCGATCTTCTACGCCCAGCTTCGGCAGAGCTTCGAGGAGCAACTTCCACGAGGGCGCATCGTATTCGGCCCGATAATTCCCCGCCCCGTTTAGATTCAGTTTGAGCGCGCGATCTGTGGGAATGTTTTGTAGGTTGTCGATCTTGCTGGTCATCAACAAAGTCGCGGGCGCTTCTCCCGCCTCCGCCGAGGCTTCGGCGGGGAGGCCGACGACCGAATATGTCAGCGGGATTTTCCACTCGAGTGGCGGCGGGTTTTTGAAATGCACAGCAAAGCGCTCCTGCGTGAGCTGAACCTTTCCATCTCCTTCTCGCTTAACTTTCACGACTGGAAATCCGGGCTGCTGCGTCCAACCAGCCGCGATCTCGCCGATCGGTTTCTTCGAAGCTTCCGAAAGCGCACTCCACAGATCTGCGGTGGTCGTGTTTGAATATTTATGCGCAGCGATGTAACGGCGAATGCCATCGCGGAAAACCTCTTCGCCGAGAAAACTCTCCAGCATTCGCAGAAACGACTGGCCCTTTTTGTAAGTGATATCATCGAAAGCGCTGTTGGCTTCCGCCTCGGTGGCGATAGTCTGCTGGATCGGATGCGTGGTCGATCGTGCGTCGCCCTCCATCGCCGCCTCTTTGGCAATCCCGGGACGCCGTGTCGGGTCCCGCGGTAATTCTCGTCGCAACCAAACTTCCCATGGTGGGTTGAAATGCGCCGTGCATTTGCTGCCCATCCATGAGGCGAACCCTTCATTAAGCCAGAGATTGTCCCACCAAGCCATGGTCACGAGATCGCCGAACCATTGGTGCGCCATCTCGTGCGCGAGCACTTCATAAATGTTTTGCTTCGTCCTGGCAGACGAATTTCTCGGATCAAACAAAAGCGCAGACTCGTAATAAGTGATTCCGCCCCAGTTTTCCATCGCGCCGCCGAAACCACCCGGTAGAGCGATCTGGTCGAGTTTCGGCAATGGATACGGCACGCCGAAATAATCGTTGTAGTATCGAAGAATCTGCGCTGTTACTTCGAGCGCGTAGCGGCCGAGTTCTGCTTTGCCCTTCGTTGCGACCACACGAATCTGCGTGGGTCCACTTCGCGATTCGATGAGATCAAGCTCGCCCGCGACGAAGACATTCAAATAACTCGACATCGGTGGCGTGGCGGCGAAGCGGACTTCTTTTCCGCCGGTGATTTTTTTCTCGCTCTCGACCGGCATGTTCGAGACGGCGAGCCAGTTTTCCGGAACAACCGTGGTCAATTGAAAGCGCGCCCGAAAGGCCGGTTCATCCCAGCAAGGAAAAAAACGACGAGCATCAGTCGCTTCAAACTGTGTCCCGAGCATGATTTTTTTCTTCCCACTCGCCTGCTCTTGATAATGCATGTAAAAAAGTCCCTGCCCCTGCTGGTTGATTTTCCCGGAGAAACTGAGCGCCAGCGTGTGATCTCCGGCCGCAAGTTCGCCACGGCGAATCCGTCCGGTGGCGGACTCCGACGGCAATGCGAAAATGAGCAGTTCCCTTTCCTTGTCGATATTGATTGCCGACTTCGACAATGGTTTGCCATCGAGAGACGCCTCACTGATTTCCAGTTCGAGCGCATTGAGCACCAACTGACGAACCGGCTTCCGCACGCTCAGCCTTACCGTTTCCGTACCGCTGAACGTCAACTTCTCGATGTTCGGAACAATCCGAATGGAGTAATCCGTCGGAACGACCTCTTTCGGCAATTTTCCCGGGGTGTCCTTAAAACTGAATGGATTTTCTGCAGTCATGACACCGGGCAAGGTAATGACAAATAGAGCTGCGAGACAAACGTATGGAGCGCGCATTTCGGGATTAAACAACACGCACGAAAGTTTTCACCCGCGAATGCATGGAAAAGCCCCTCCTCCCCGTCGTAGTTCTCCTCCTCCTCGGGATGCGCTTACTTTCGATTACGAGAACGAGGACGAAGCAAAGGTCCGTGGTAAAGACGAAGAGCAAAAGAAAATCAATCGGCTACTGTACAACTAAGACCAGGAGCAATTGCCCGCCGCCGACCTGCGGGCCTTTGATAACCAGAGGGCTGCGTTTGCTCAGCTTGGTGTCGGTCTCGAGCAAGAGCTCTTTCTCCTTGTAAAGCTTCAGGTTCAAAACGTAGCCCGCCTCGGTTTCGCCTCGCGCATCAACGTGCAACCCGAAGAATTTGCTCGTTGCAAGCCAGTCTTCCTGGCCGGTCTTGAGTGTCTTTTGCGACTGGCCGATCACCTGAAATTGGTTGTAGCCGAAAAATTTTTTTAACGATCCTTCGATTCGAGTCAACTCCGGTGGAACCCGCTGTGGCTGCGTCACGTTCTCGGCGATGACAAGTCCGCTCCACACCGTCTCCGCTCCCTGCAGCACCGATGTCGCGCCTATCATTAGGGCGATAAAAAAGATTAAGAACGCCGGCGAGCGACCCATGAGCGGCTATTTGGCTGCGTAGTCGGCCGGCAAACTTTGCAATCCCTCCGTCCAAAGCACCGTTACGCGGTCTTGTTTTACCTTGAAGATCGAAAGGCTCGCATTTGGGCTGACGACCGGATCAACGCGGGCATTGAGAATTTGGGTAAGATATTGCGACTCCTCAGCCGGATTTTTCTCGTGCATGACGACAACGGTAAAAACCAAAAACACTGCGAGTGACGCAGCGCCGGTCCACAACAGGCGAGGAATTGTCCACCACGTCGATCTTGCCTCACGCGCCCCAGCGTCGCAACGGCGGACGATGTTTTCGCGGAGTTGATGGCTGAAGAACTCTTCGTTTGTCAATGTGCGGGCGCTTAGCTCCCGCTTCAAAAGCTCGCCAAGTTTTAGCGCACCGGCCTTTTCAGCTTCAGCGGCAGCTTTATTAGGTAGCGAGGCCTCGAATTCGGATAGTTCTCGTCCGTTGAGCTGGCCGTCCACCCACGCTGTCCATTTTTCTTCAAATGTTTTCATAAACGTCTCTCAACAAATTTTGCAATTTCTTGCGCGCATAAAACAGGCGCGACATCACCGTGCCGATGGAGCATCCAAGTGCTTCTGCAATTTCGTGATATTGCATGCCTTCGATCTCTTTCATCAAAATGACAGCGCGCTGCTCGGCCGAAAGTTGAGCGATCGCCTGCTCGATTCGGCCGCGGATCTCGTTTCGCTCCATTGTCTCGTACGGCAACGCTTCCGTTTTGGGAACGGTTCTGGAAGATGGATCAATCTCCCTTAACTCTATTGCGTCATCGAACTCGGCGCCTGCGCCTTTAACATGTTTTTTGCGCAGCCAATCGATCGTCACGTTCATAACGATCCGATAAATCCAGGTGTAAAATGATGATCGGCCGCGAAAGCGTTTGATCGACTTCCACGCTTTGAGAAAACTGTCCTGAGCGAGGTCCCAGGCGTCCTGCTCGCTGTGCACCATGTTGTAAATCATGCTGAATACTCGTGTTCGGTAGCGGGTTACCAACTCGTCGAAGGCTTCGGTGTCACCGGCCTGGCATCGCCTTACCAAGTCCAATTCCGAGACATCGGCCTGAGCCGGAGTTGCTTCCGTTTGCATGATTGGACGGAGCCCGCCCTTGTTTCATTCAACGGCAATAACCTTCGGAACCGAACCGGCGACGCCACTCGGCGCGGTATTCGCCCATCAGAGTGATGATGCCGTCCCGCACTTGAAAGAGTCGCTGCTGCAGCACCGAATGCTGCGTGCCATTGAGCAGCTTTTCCGATAACAGCTGCGCCGCTGCGTTCATGGAAATCGTGATCGCCTTCAGCGCTCTCTTTAGGTACGCAATCGTCATTCCAATTTCATCGATATCGTCGCCGCTCAGAGCGGCCGCCAGCTTGGCACTGGCCAATGCAGAGTGCGTAGCTAATTTTATCGCAGCCGGTTCGTTTTGCAGCGATACCTTTTGATCGAAGAGTTCGTCGATCCAAATTGTGAGAGCAAACGCTGCTTGATATAGATGGTGCTCTTCAAATCTCTCGGCTGCTAGCGATGCCCCGTCCGGTTCAAGATCATCCTCTTGTTCCGTATCTTCATCAAAGAGGGCGTCGACTTCCGTGCTCCAATCTTTCGCGTCCAGCAATTGCGTCCATCCCATTTCGCGCGCGATGATTTCGTCCCGCTGCGGATCGTCGAGATAGGTTTCCACTAACTGCATGTACTTCTCGGTTTTTCTATCCTGTTCCTGAAGAAAACGCTCCCAGTCGTATTCGTCCCACATGCGCTCGGACCCGCCCTCGTAACCTGCCATGTTCGACTAAACGTCAGCTTCGCCGCACGTGCAAAGGATTTTGCATTTGTAGGGCGTCGGACTCATTCGCTCCCGCTCGTTCGGCTATGGTCTGCCGGTCTGTGTCGCTGGGGTACCGGCCGCTCCGCTGTGTGAACACCGAGCATTCGAAGCTGATAGACGCTCTACAATCTCGCGATCACGCGGTCGCCAACCTCTTCCCGCTTTGTTTGTAATCGCAGCTGGCCGCAGGCCGCGTCAATATCGCCGCCTTTCTCGCGGCGAAGCGTAGCCGGAATTGCGTGCCTCTGCAGGATCGACAAAAATTTCTCCTGGCGATGGTCCGACGGCCGCGACCAGGGTAAACCCTGAACTGTATTGTAGGGAATCAAATTGACTTTTGCTGCGAACCGGCGGGTCTGCGCTGCCAGCAGATGCGCTTGATCATCAGTATCGTTCACACCGGCGATCAAAATGTACTCGAAGGTCAGCCGCTGTTTCTTGCGCGCGACGTAGTAATCGCAAGCCGCGAGCAACGTCTCCAGATTGTATCGACGATTAATGGGCATGATTTGAGTACGCACTTCGTCTGTCGCGCCGTGCAACGAAATCGCCAGGCGAATTTGGAGCCGTTCGTCGGCGAGTTTTCTAATTTGCGGCACGAGGCCACTGGTTGAGATGGTGATGTGGCGGGCGCCGATGCCGAGGCCCCATGATGCGTTAAGAATTCGAATCGCGCGCATCACATTGTCAAAGTTCGCCAGCGGTTCGCCCATCCCCATGAAGACGATGTTGTCGATCTTTTGGCCGCTCGCACTCTCGATGGCAATGATTTGATCGACGATTTCGTTCGCGCTCAGATTCCGAGAAAACCCCTCCAGACCGCTCGCGCAAAACTTGCAGCCGTAGGCGCAACCAACCTGCGTCGAAACACACGCTGTTCGGCGGTCCGACTTTTGTCCATAGAGCGCAGGCGACGCTGGAATCAATACCGACTCGATCAGGTTTCCGTCGCTCAAACGGAAAAGCAATTTCAGAGTCGTGTCATGCGATCCAAGAACGCGGACGACGTGGAGCTTGCTCACGGAAAAATGTTCAGCGAGCCGCGCTCGTAACGCCTGCGGCAGATCGCTCATCTCCTCGAATCCGCTGGCACGCTTTTCATAAAGCCAGTTCATGATTTGTCCGGCGCGATAAGTGGGCTCAGCGAATTCGCGGAGCTTCTCTTGAAGCTCGGAAAGCAAGAGCGATTTAATCTCGCGGAGGTTGCCGCGCCGATCAGCCTCGGCTGTGCTCCGGGTGTGATGCAGATCGATGTTTCCTCTTACTGTCATAAGGAAGCCTACCGGACGGCAGACCTTGCATCAACCGGGCTGGAGGTTACGTTCGTTTGCTGTGACCAAACACTTTGCAATTCCAGCGGTTTTGTTTCTCGCGATCACATTCCTCATGTCGGCATGCGTTTCACACGATGAGGACGTCAGCGAGCGATCCAGCTCGCAGGCCGCACCGGTTCCGGGCGAGAAAACTCACGATGAAGGCGCCTATGCTCCTGGCGCTCCCGGATCCAGCGGAAGCGTGCGCTGGTGACGCTGACGTTGAAGCGTTAAACCGTTGAAACGTTGAAGCGGGCGCAGAATTGCCACCAAATTCCGCTTCAACGCTTTAGCGATTTTCCGTTCACGAAGTAGAACAGCGCTTCGTGCACGCCGGCACCGTGATCTTTCTGCGCAACGTAGCCCCCGGCGTTGCGCACCGCCTCTTGCACTTCGGGAATTGCATTGGCTGGACACGACGGCATCGCGGCGACTTTCCCGTCCAACATCGAGATGTCGTTGTGGTGATCGCCCGCAGCGAAAATGTTTTCGCGCGGGACTTCCAGCAGACGCGCCAGCTCAGCGAGTGCCGCGCCTTTGTGGTAATCAGTGTGACAAAACCGCAGCCAGACCGTGTTGCGTTGGTAATCCAGCTGCGGATGCTTGCCTCGCGCTTGCTCGATAAATTCGGTTATACGTGCCATCTCTTCATCGTTCTCTGCGACAAGACCTTCCAGTCCTTCCGAGTTGTAAATGAGACGCGCTTTGGTTTGTTCCGTTACGAAATCCACGACTTCGGCAAGAACGGAGTCAGCCGAAGAAAACAACTCGGCGTGATCGCGGGCGCACCGCTGGTTCCAATCGCCAAAGGGTTCCCATTTTTTTCCGTTTTGACCCGGACGAAAGACGTCACGCTCGGTCGTGAGAATGAAATCTGGGCGG
>QHMS01000217.1 GCA_003217895.1 Verrucomicrobiota bacterium | reverse complement strand
CCGCGCATGGCTCGCGCGCCGAAGGAGATTCGAGCTTCCTCTGAAACAATTTGCCCGGGCTCTCAACTGCAAGCATCGCGCTCTACTGCATTTGGAGGAATCGCTTTTTGCGAGCCGCAAAGCCGGGCGAGTGATTGCTGCTTCACAAATGGTCAAAAAGGAGATCGTCGACCTTTATGACTATCCGGCAGACAGGATCGATATCGTTCACAACGGCGTTCCGCTCGGTAAATTCCGGTTTGATTCCGAGCTTCGGGAAAAATCGCGCGAAGATTTGAAACTGAAACCGGATCAAATTGCGATGCTGTTTGCAGGCTCCGGCTGGGAGCGGAAAGGGTTGGTTTTTGCAATCCAGGCGATGGCGCTCTGCAAGAATAAAAAAATGCGGTTGCTCGTTGCTGGCCGGGGAAATGCAGCGTCCTACAAGACCAAGCGCCTGCGCTTTTGGCGCGAGGAACCGGTGCAGTTTCTCGGCGAAGTTGCAGACCTCGTGCGTGTTTACGCGGCTGCGGATATTTTCATTCTGCCAACGATTTACGATCCATTTTCCAATGCCTGCCTGGAAGCGGTCGCCTGCGGCTTGCCGGTGATCACAACGCGTTCCAACGGCTTCAGCGAAATTATCGAAGACCGCGTCCACGGATCTATTGTCGATCACGCAGGGGATCTGATTGGTTTGCGTGACGCAATTCGGTTTTGGGCCGATCCGTCGCGCCGCGCAGCAGCGCGCCAGACGAACATTGAATTGGCTTCAGAGCTCGACATTTCAAAAAACGTCGAGCAAACGCTCGAGATTTTGATGCGCTACCCAGCCGCCGCAGCGCGCACGTCTGGGAAAATCTGAAATACCTGATCGAGCCGCGAGATTTCGAAAATCGAGCGTACGGTTTCCTGCAATCCAGCCAGCAAGAATTTGCCTCCGTAGGCTTCTACCTTTTGCATCGCTTCAATCAACGCGGCCAAACCCGCGCTATCGATGTAAGTCACCTCGGAAAGATCGACCACCAAAAGTCGCGGCTTTTTCTCGATCATGGCATTGAGCGACGCTGTGACAGAAGGGGAGACGTGCAGATCGATTTCGCCTTTAAGCGGCAAGACGTCCGGACGATCTCTTCGCGCCGTCGGGCCGGATGAAGCATCGTTTTTTTTCATTTTACCTTCCAATCGTCAATGGATCACCATCCGAGCGTATCGACAATGGTTTCCACATCCGAGAGATCATCAATCAAAAAATTGGGATGATATTTGGCAAGTTCATCTCGGCTCCATCTGCCTGTAGCCACCGCAACGGTGCGCGCTCCCAGCGCTTTGCCGCAGGCAATATCGTGCGGTGTGTCCCCAATTACGTCGATCTCGGATGCGGCAAACTCGCGGCCATGTTTCTCTTTTGCGCGGGCGCGAGCGAAACGCCCGAGCTGATTGCGGTCCCTATGATCATCGGCAAAGGCGCCAAATTCGAAAAAGTGCCAGACCCCGTAGTGCTCGAGTTTTAATCGCGCGCCGCGGGAGACATTTCCCGTGAGAAGGCCGAGCACCACATGTGGGCGCGCCTTGAGTTTTTCGAGCAGCTTGAGCACGCCGGGAAGCAGTTTGCCCTTGCGGCGCGGCAATTCGAGCGACAGAAAATGCACGTAGCTATCGAGAAACCCGCTTATGTTTTCGTTGGTTGCGGGAATTTTGTGCTTGTTCAAGATGCTGACGACGATGCCTGAATCGGTCATGCCGGCGATTTCGATGCCGTGCAGATCATCAGCGATACCGAAACGCTCTTGGAAGGCGGACTTGAGCGCTTGAACGCCCGCGCCCCCAGAATGGATCAGCGTGCCATCGATGTCGAAAAGCAAAAGGCGCTTTGTATGTGCTCCCATCCCGAGCGAAAGCCTGCCCTGAGCGATGGTCGAACGGGCCGAGGGGTCTCGTTGCATCACGTTCGACGTTGCCACGGGATTATTCGCACTCAGAGCTTTGGCGCCTGCATCAGCAGCACCGCGATCATACTCCCGAGAAATACGAACAGCACAATTCCCAGGCCAATAAAAATTGCCTTGGTAAACTGGTCGCTCTCCTGTCTGTGGGGGCGGAATGGAGAAGCATTGGTGACGTCGATAGGCGCTTCGGTTTTTTCTACATCTGTAGTGCCTGAAAAAGACAGCTTTGGCATGCTACGGATTCTAATCTAATGAGTCCAATGGGACAAATGAAGCGAATGTGCGGGCGTTACAATTGACCGAGCGCAGCCGCGCTCGCATAGTGGCGCTCTCATGGCAATCGAGTTCACGCGCAACTTCTGCATCATTGCGCATATCGATCATGGCAAAACGACGTTGTCGGACCGGTTGCTTGAGCGCACGGGGACGATCCAGGAACGGGAAAAGCAGGATCAGCTCCTTGATTCAATGGACTTGGAACGCGAGCGCGGGATCACGATCAAAGCGCATCCGGTGGCGATGCGTTACACAAGCAAGCTCGGCGAAACGTATCGACTGAACCTGCTCGATACTCCGGGCCATGTCGATTTTGCGTATGAAGTTTCGCGCAGCCTCGCCGCATGCGAAGGCGCGTTGCTAGTGGTGGACGCGGCGCAGGGCGTAGAAGCGCAAACTGTAGCGAACGTTCATCTCGCTCACAAACAGGGGCTGGCGATTGTTCCGATCATCAACAAAATCGATCTGCCAAATGCTGACGTTGCCGCGGTAAAGCGCCAGTTGGAAGAAATCCTGGCCATCCCTGCAGAAGAAGCGATTGAAGCGAGCGCCAAAATGGGGATTGGCATCCAGGAAATTCTGGAGGCCATCGTAGCGCGCATTCCGGCGCCGCGGCCTCCCGCAGACGAGACCCTGCGCGCGCTGGTGTTTGATTCCGTCTTTGATGTTTATCGCGGGGTGGTCGGCTATGTTCGCGTCGTCTCGGGAACGATCGAAGCAAATCACGCGATCATGTTTATGAACAATAACGCGCGGTACGAAATCAAGGAGGTAGGCGTGTTCACGCCGAAAATGCTTTTGCAGGAAAAGTTAAATCCGGGTGACGTCGGCTATTTCATCGCAAACATCAAGACGACAGCGGACATAAAGATCGGCGACACCATTACCGACCAGCGGCGCCCCGCGCGCGAGCCGCTTCCCGGTTTTCAGGAAATTCATCCCATGGTCTTCAGTGGGATCTATCCGATTAACACCGGCGACTTCGAACACTTGAAAACCGCGATCGGAAAGCTGCGTCTCAACGACGCTGCGTTTATCTATCAACCGGAAAGCTCTGTCGCGCTTGGTTTTGGTTTTCGTTGCGGATTCCTCGGTCTGCTTCACATGGAGATCATCCAGGAACGCCTTCGTCGCGAGTACAACATGGACATCATCGCCACGAGTCCAAGCGTGGTGTATGAAGTGCTGACTACACGCGGTGAGAAACTGTTGATCGATAACCCCGCTCATTTACCCAACCTGAGCGTGATCCGGGAGATTCGGGAGCCGATTGTAAAAGCGTACGTGCTCTGCCCGAATGAAAACATCGGCGACATCCTGAAATTGATTCTGGAGAAACGCGGCCAGATGGAGCGCACCGAGTCGCTCGACACGCGCCGGGTCATGTTACATTGCGAATTGCCGCTCAACGAGATTCTCGTCGATTTCAATGACAAGATTAAAAGCATTACGCGCGGCTATGGTTCGATGGATTACGAGCATGCCGGCTATCGGGCGGCGAAGTTGGTGAAGCTGGACCTGCTCGTCAATGGCGAGCCGGTCGATGCATTTTCGACAATCGTGCACAAGGATCGTGCCGAGGCACGCGGTCGCCAACTGGCGGCTAAACTGAAGGAAGTGATCCCGCGTCAGCTTTATCAAGTGGCGATTCAGGCAGCTATTGGCGGAAAAATTATTGCGCGCGAGAGTGGTTCGGCGTTACGGAAAAACGTGACCGCGAAATGCTATGGCGGCGATATCACACGCAAACGGAAATTGTTGGAGAAACAGAAGGAAGGAAAAAAGCGGATGAAAAGCATCGGGAAAATCAATATTCCGCAGGAAGCGTTTATCGAGGTGCTCAAAACACAATGACGAATGAGGAATGCCGAAATCCGTTTGTGTTAAGTTCGTCATTCGAGCTTCGTCATTCATTCGTCATTCGTCATTCGTCGTTCGTCATTTAACTCATGTTCACGTCGCGTCACGTCAAGCACAGCCGTCTGCTCCTGCGGCATGCGCGGAAGTACCTGCGCTACAAGGACGACCGGCTC
>QHMS01000173.1 GCA_003217895.1 Verrucomicrobiota bacterium | reverse complement strand
GCCTTAGGAAACCCGTGAGTGTAAGACGCTAGCGCTGAAGATGCGTTCATCGCAGGGATGAGTCGCGCTTTCAGCGCTCGTTTGTTAGGCAATAAGACGTCCCGCAGCCGTCGACTCAGGCGGTCATGAGCCGACGCTTTCAGCGCTAAAACAGGCCCTCCGCCACCGTCTCTTTCGGCGGAGCTGCCGATACGTGCTTTTGATGTGCACGGCATTCCCGTCTTCGGCTGGACCACCTCGCGCCAGCGAGATCGCAATCCCGCCCATGGACGACGCCGTACGTCGATTCCAACCAGCTTTCCTTACGGACGAGGCGGCGGACTCGGACGCGGCCTTGGTGTGGGAGTAGGCCTGCCCGCAGGGGTGGATGTAGCTGTAGCTGTCGGCGTTGCTGTTGGTGTAGGTGTTCCACACGGCTGGTATAGCACCACATCGTCCACCCACTGCCCAGTAGTGTCCCCAGGAGGGTTAAACCCATCCTGGTGCGTCAGGAACTTGAGGCGCACGGTCTGCCCCCCATACTGCGACATGTTCACAGTCACGTTGGTCCAGTCCGCAGTATCACACAGATGGTAGATCGTCTGGAGGATATTGCCATTGCTATCGGTGATATAAGCATCCTGCCAGTCAAACTGAATGCTGTCATTAGTGCAGTCCTTGTGGTAGAAGCTCAGTGTGCCTCCGCCGCCAGGAACAGTGAACTGCTGATAGAACGAGCTGTCTCCCAGTGGCTCGTTACTATTCTCCTCGCAATAGGTGTTTTGGTCTTGCGGGTTGCCGCCTGCGAATGCGGAATGAGTTCCGCTGTGCACAAAGTTAGTAGCGATTATCGGATCGTTGGTGTGGCCGTCAATGACCCACGGCGGGAAAGTGCCGGTCTCGAACCCACCGTTTTGAATGGCTCCACTAACACACGGGGTGGTTGTAGGCGTAGGAGTCGGGGTAGGCGTCGGGCTAGCTGTTGCCGTCGGTGTTGGTGTTGGAGTCGGTGCAGCTCCGGGTAGAGGATAGACATAGGCGCCGCGACTCCGCGTCCACACCGACAGCGTAGTCGAGCCGCGGTCTATTTGCATGTCCCATACCATCGCGTGCGCGATGCCGTTCTCAAAGCGTTGCCAGATTGGAGATGCTACGGTGATGTCATTGGTGTAGTAAACGCCCCAGTCGGTGCCGGCATAGACCTGCTGCGACATATTTGGGTTAACGATGATCGAATCCACCGGAATGTCCGGCAGGTTGCCGGTTTTGTTTGCCCAAGTGAAGGAACCACAGGTGGCGGCGCAGGTTACCTGGAAAACATGACCCGGCGTGGTCGGCGTGTTAGCATTAAAGCCGCCTACAGCCGCATAGCCCACCGGTAGGTTCGCGGCTGACACCGAAGGATCGAGCGCGATGCCCAGCACGGGACGCAGAGGCACAACAGTGTTGTTGCCGGTAACATCCACCCAGTTCGCTTGCGCCTGCGTGCCGGTTCCGAGGTTAAAACCGATCCAGACATTGGCGTCGTTCGTGCCAACCATGGCAACGCTCTGATACTTAGGGCAGTACTTGACCTGATTAATGAACGACCGGTTGCCCAATGTTTGCTTGGTCATGTTCTGGGTTATCGGATTGTTCGTGACGTACCAGTCTGCCGAGCTAAACGAAGCGTTGCCGCCATTAATCGTCTCCCAAACCCGGGTTGTGCCAGCAACAAGATGGCCGCAGCCCCCGGGAACGCCAGACCCCGGGCAGTCATCCCCGCCCGGAACACCTCCATGGAAAAGATCGTACGGCAGAATGAAGGACTTCGTATCGCCGCTCCAACCGCCCTGTACGTTGCCGCTCCAAGGGGCATTCTGAGCGGTGCAGTTACTGACGCAGCGATGCACCGCACCGCTGTTATTACCCTGCCAGAAGCGCAGACTGGTTCCGGTGCCTACGGGATCGATGCGCGAGTAGAACCCGTCACCGCCGACGCCCAGCTGCCATAGCACAGGCCCGCTTGGCGCGCCGGCAAATGTGATCGAACTGGAGCCGTTATCTTGCGCACCGCCGCTTGCCTGGGGAGAAGTGGCGCTGGAGAAGTAGCCGCTGATGTCGCCCGAGTAAAACTCGATCGTATTTAATCCCGTATCCATGTTGAACCAGGTTGGATCTTGCGTCTGGTTCACAATGTCAGCGTTCGTAGTGCCGTGTGCGCCGCCATCGTTGCCGATCAGCAAAATACTGGACGACCCGGGCACAAAGGCGAGTGCATGTTGATCGACATGCACGGGACCTGCGCTACCGCTGTAGGAATAACCGCAGGTGGTATCGTTCCAGACAGTTCCCGCGAACGTCGCAAACCAAACCTCGAACGTGTCAAAGAAGACCCGTTCGGGGTTGTTCGGATCCACGGCGACTCCTTGGTCGTACCAGTTCTGCGGGTAATCGCCGGCGCCGTTAACGCAGTCTCTGAGCGCGCCGCCTTGGGAACCTTCCATATAATTCCAGTTTGCGCCACCGTTTGTGGTAGCCCAGGCACCCAGCTGGCAGCCGTTGCTATTGCCACAGCCACCGTTGTTATTCCCAACGATGGACTGGCCCTGTGCGTAAACGTAGTTCGCGTTGCTTGGCGCCACAGCTATGTCGATTCGACCCAACTGATTTCCGGTATTGATGTCAACAAAAGGCGAGCCGCTGCCGGCGTTCATCGGTGCTCCTGTAGCGTACGGGCTGCCGGTGACCTGATTTCCAAACACGAAGCCGTCAGCATTGCTGGCGATTGAAGTGAAGCTTGGACATCCGCTCGAGCCCATCGTCGCGGTGTAAAGACCATTCGCGCCGTTGTTGCCCAAGTCATATTGGACAGGTGTGGCAAACCCGCGGGTGCCGATCGCGGCGATGATCCGAGTGTTGCCGCCGCCCATGTTGGTTAGCTCCAGTCCTGTAACGTCCTGGCGTTGGGTGCTGAAATTGTTCGTAAAACACGGGCCCGTCCAGTTCACACCGGCGTCATACGAAAAGTAGACACCCTGTTTCGTGCCGGCTACCACCTTGTTGCTGTTGTTGGGATCCACGCGGACTTTGCCCACCGCGTTGTATTGTGGGAACTGCCCGGCCGGTTCGTTATAAATCATGCCGAAGACATTTGCGCCTAGCACCGTCCAGGTGGCGCCTGCATCGGTCGATTTGAGAATGCCCTGGCTCCCCATGGCGAAGGAACCGTAATTGAGATCGCCGGTACCGGCATAGACCGTGTTATGATTGCTGGGATCAATGACGACGGTGTCGATGGCCGTGGTGGCAATCAGGGGATCATCGGTTACTGCAGTCCAAGTAGTGGAAGAGCTGCAGCAGTTGGTTGTTTTCCACACACCCCCGCCGACTGGCCCGCTATAAGCCACAATACTGCCATTGACAGTAGTAGTCGGATCCACTGCGATTGCGTTAATGCGCCCTTCGGTGGTGGTGTAATTATAACAGCCAAAACAACCGGTCATCCGTTCAGGCTGCGG
>QHMS01000172.1 GCA_003217895.1 Verrucomicrobiota bacterium | reverse complement strand
TTCACTGCCAGTCCATACCGCCGTATGATGGGCCCGTCAGTGTTCTGTAACAAACCTTTGTCGGCACTTCAGGACGCAAAAACGCGAGCGATGTTCCTGTGGCGATCGCACACGCGGCTGCGCAAAGAAAAAGCGCGGTCAAGACACGCAGACTAAAGAACCCGCCCTCGCGCTCTGTTCGGTTATTGCTCTCAGTCTCCAAACTGGTCCTCCAGCGCATCAACGTAAACCGAGAGTGGATCGCGTCGCTTTGAAGTTGAGACTTCCGATTGATCCACCGCTTTGAGGGCGGCGAGTTGTTTACGGGTAACCTCCAAACGCGACAGACGCTTCGCGATTCGGTTCCTCTTTCCACGGGCAAGCACCGCGACGATTTCCTGATATTCACGTGCGATTGGCCGCAACACCGGATTGGCCTCGGCAACATATACCAGCAACCCACGGTTCAGCTCGCTCAACGCTATTTTCTCGCTGTCAGATATTTTGCGCTGCGCAAGTTCATCAAGGCCCACGGTCTTGGCCGGCTTATTCGCCTCTGAGACTCTCACGAGTAACAACTCATCAAGACGTCGCTCGCTTTCCGCAAAAGTGAGCAACTGATACGGCTGTAACTTCCTCAACGGACTTAAGGCCAACTGCCACGTTTGCTCCGCATCGCCAAGGAGGGACGGAAACTGCGCCTTCAAATCGGCAAGCGGCTCGTTTGAGGCGTTAGACAGATGGGCAATGTATTGCGCCAGCCGGCCAGGGCCTTTTCTTCCATCGGTTAGCATTTGCACGAACGCAAAAGAGTATGCGCGATAAAGCGTCCGGCCCGTGGAGTCGAGAAGCGCGGTACGTTGCCGGAGAAACGTCTCCAGCGACTCTGTCTTGTCCGCGGTAGTAATCGCTCCGATCAATTGTCCGCGATCGCTCCCAGGCGCAAGCGCAAGCACGCCTTCAACCAACCAATCCGGCGGTTCGACGAATAGGCTACCGGCAGCGATGTGCGATTCTTTTCGATAAACCATCTCCAATAAAATCGCGCGCAGCACTTCGCGCTTCACCAATGAAGCATCAATGTTCTTCGAGATTGTCAGGTCGATCTGCAGCTTGAGGCCAAAACCGGTCTGGCTAAATCGAAGGTCAGCCGGCGGAATTTCTGGCAGATTCGGCTGCTGCGGTTGTAAATTTACCACGATGGGGACGATCCAGTTGTCCCGTTGCCGCAACAGCGTTAGCAAATCGGCCTTGGTTCGCTCTGCCAGGTCAGAAACAACGCCGCGCAATTCCGCGTCAGCTCCGTAGATGACGAATTGGCGCGACGGACTCACGCTGCGTTCCTGCGAAGCGGCGTGAACGAAGTGCGCTGTGAGCACGATGGATATGAAGATCGCGGCACGCTTCATGGTGATTATAGCGCAATGATAATCGAAATTGCTGCGCGCTGACCAGCACGAATCCATGCGAAAATCCAGCCGGTTGGTGGTTTCCTATTACTTAGATACCTAATGGCGCATCCGCGAGAGCGTACTACCAGCCAGGATATGGTTATGACACGACAACGGTTGCTGCGGTGCAGCGACGCTTGGGTGAGCTTGGATACTATCGCGGCATGGTTGACGGCGTTATAGGGCCACAAACCCGGGCAGCGATCGCGGCCTTTGAGGAGCAGGCATGGGGTGAGCGTCGACCGGCATGATTACCACTCGACTTCTTGACCGAATCGGTCTCGCCTGAGCGACCGAGGGTCGAGTTCGGTTGATTTAACCGGCGGCGTTGCAGGGCTAACCTGCAAGCCGCCCGTTTCATTTAATTCTTTGCCACCGTAAAAATAAAACGAGACTTTGAATCGCATGCGGTGTCTAATGTTGTAGAAATCCTACCGATTATGAATAATTCTAAACTTCCGTTTTTCTTGGGTTGCGTTGCTGCGGTAATGCTAAGTGCGCCAGTTCTCATGGCTGCACCGCGCGGTGGCAGCGGTGGCGGCCATGGCCATTTCATGGGTGGGCGCCCCGGAATGGCGGGCCGTCCCGGAATGGGAGCGTGGGGTGGTCAGCGCTGGGGTGGTGGCAATTGGCATGGTGGCGGTGGCAATTGGCATGGTGGTGGTAATTGGCATGGCGGTGGCAATTGGCATGGCGGCCACCATCATGGCAATGATGTTATCTTCATAGGTGGCTTCGGCTTCCCGTGGGGCTGGGGCTGGGGCTGGGATCCATGGGGCTGGGGCTACCCGTACGGCTACGGCTATGGTTATGGCTATCCTTATGGCTACGGCTCTGGTGATCCCTACGGCTACGGATATGGTTCCGGTTACGGCGGCTATGGATACGGCGACCAAGGCTATGGTCAGGGCTACGGAAATTACGGTAATGCCAGCCCGACCCACTCTAGAGTAGCCGAGCTACAGCGCAGACTCGCTCACGCCGGTTATTACCATGGGTCTGTTGACGGCGTTCTCGGGCCACAGACACGTCGAGCAATTCGCGCCTACGAGCGCGATCACGGGTACGCAAGCTCAAACTAATCTGGTTTTGCCTGGTCGATTAGTGAGAACCAGGGCGGTTCCATAATTTTTTCGGTTAATTGACCGGCGGAATTCGCAGGGCGCAATGGGCGAATCCGCCGGTCGTCTATTTGGCACCTGCTGCGGTTCCTTATCCGCGTAAGGTCCCAAGAAGTATTCGTGGCGCAGCCCACTTTCTTTTATTCGTCGCAAAACGCGGTATATGTCCTTGCCAATTCTGCGCCCGTAGCTCAGCCGGATAGAGCAACGGATTTCTAATCCGTGGGTCGGGTGTTCGAGTCACCCCGGGCGCGCTGTTCCGATTTAACGAGTTAGCGAATCAGTAATTTAGCGATTTGATCGCTGCCCGTCACTCGTCACTTATCACTTTTCTTTCGTGCTCGAGCAGCCATTTCTTGCGCCACAAACCGCCGCCGTATCCGCAGAGCGTGCCATCGGCACGAATGACGCGGTGACACGGAATGATGATGCAAATCATGTTTGTGCCATTCGTCCGGCCTACGGCGCGACGCGCATTTTCGTCCCCGAGACGTTTCGCCATCCAGGAATATGAACGCGTCTCGCCGGCTGGAATTGATTGCAAAATTTTCCAAGCGCGCAATTGAAATGGCGAGCCAACAGGCGCCAGCGGGACATCAAACTGCAGGTTCTTGCCAGAAAAATAATCAGTCAGCTGTTGGCGCGCTGCAGTAAGATAACGATGCTCACCCGGCACTACATTTGTTCCCAATCGCTTTCGCAGAATCGATAATTCGTGTTCGGTCGCGCGACGGTCGGTAAATTCGAGTAAGCGCAGACCCTCATCGTCGGCAACGGCAATCATCGCGCCGAGCGGCGTATCAACTCGCTCGGCAAACAGGGGACCACGCGTTCTGACCGCCGTCGGCGGTTCGCCGAAAATCTTCGCGAACGCTTCGCGAAAGCCGCTCTCCGATTCGAACCCGCTGCCGTTCCGCGCTTCATCGACGCGGCTACCTTTGCGCACTTCGTTTAAGGCCAGACCCATTCGACGCGCACGATGATAAGCTTGGAACGTCATTCCGTAATGGCGTTTGAATTGTCGACGCGCGGTGGAGGGATCGATCGCCAGTGCCGTGAGCTCCTTGTCAGTAAGACGTCCGCCTGGCGCGCGTTCCACCTCTGCGCGCAAACGCTCGATTAGTTCACGGCCGATAACCGCTCTCAACCGCCTCACTTGAGCTGGCAAAAAAATCAACATTCTCTCGCGCCGGTTTTTTTGCCGCGCACGTCGGCCGGCAAAAGATTCCTGTCGTGCGAACCCCGACAAAAAATATGCCTTCGAAGCTCGAATCGCGGTTCACAAGCGCGCGATACATTGTTTCGGTCGGCGGAAGTAGTGCGAGTGTTTTCATGTGCGTTCGATCGCAAACGTGTAACAACCGTGCGTAACGCTACGAGCATGCACAAATGCAGTCTCGGGATTGCCGAAGAGATTTTCAATCACGACTTCAGGCGTGGTCCCGTTCGCGACCTTTGCTTCGATGATTCGATGGTCACTGGTGTAAGCACGAAAAACGCGGCCGCTGCGGAACTCAGATGGATATTCGTTCGTCGCCTTATAACGCTGGCACGCCTTCGCATGGACAAAAATCGGTCCAGTTTCTGAATATGGATAACCCGGTGGAATCGCAGCATACGGAAACAAGACTACCCGTTCACCGGGTGCCGCCCAATGCAGGCAGTGTCGACAGGGAAAAGCCAGCGGCGAATCCGCAGTCACGAAAACGTGATCTGGTGCGCCGGTCGCAGCCATTCGTCGCGCAGCCTCCGCGACTTCACTTGGAAGAGGAACAATACGAAAATTCAAAGGTTTCATGACCAAAGCTAAACGCACCTCTCCGAGTGCCGCATCGACGAAATTCAGGCAGCGAATTCTGTAGTCGCTTTCCTGCGGAAAGCGCGACGCTGCCGTATTTAACATTTCTGCGCCTCGGCGTCCACAGGGCCACGGCTACAGTCACCATCTGTGATAGGCGGGATGGCCTTCTTTCACCGCGACAAAGATTCCTCGACAAATGGCACAGACTTTTCCGCCAGCGCTCAACGTTCCCTCCACGGTCGCGCGATCATCCGTCAGATCCATAATCCTGGCAGAAAGAAACACCGAATCTTTCGTCGGAGTTGGCCGCAGCAGTTTGATTGAATATTCCGCAGTGACCGTGCACGGCGGGCGATCCTCATTTGCACGTTTCATCAGATGATAAGCTGCGGTCCAGTTGCAGTGGCAATCGAGCAACGTCCCGATGACGCCGCCATTCAAGACTCCATCAAAAGCTTCGTATTTCTTCTCCGGTTTCCATTCGGCGACGACCTCGCCATTCTTCGAGAAACTTCGAATGTGCAACCCGCTCGGATTCGCAGGGCCACAACCCCAGCAAACATTGTTCGGAGCGTATTTTTCCTGAAGTGATTGCGATTTCATTTTTTAGGGCGTTTCTGTGAAACGCCGGGGCCACACGATTCGGCGTCTGACACAGACGCCCTACAGTCACCCGCGGCCTATCTACCTTGGATACGGCCGCAATTCAGGGCCCGTGTAAAGTGAGCGCGGCCGGATTAGCCGGTTGTGATCGTGCTGCTCGGTTACGTGCGCGCACCAGCCGGCGACCCGCGACGCAGCAAAGAGCGGCGTGTTCAGTTCCGGCGGAAACCCGAACATCCAAAACACCGGCGCGGCGTAGAGGTCCACATTGGCGCAAAGATGTTTTTCGCGATCCATCACCTCTTCGAGTTTCTCACAAATTGGCACCCAATTTTCCTTGCCTGTGCGCTTCCCGAGATCGCGCGCGATTTCTCGCATCACCGGCACGCGTGAATCGCCTTTTTTGTAAACGCGATGGCCGAATCCCATGATCTTTTCCCTGGTTTCCAGTTTCTTCATCAGCCAGGTTTCGGCACGATCGGGTGTCCCGATTTCCTCAAGCATTTTCATCGATTCCTCGTTGGCGCCGCCGTGCAATGGCCCTTTGAGCGTCGCGACTGCGGAAGTGACCGCGGCGTAGATTCCGGCCAGCGTGGAAGCCGTCACGCGCGCCGCAAATGTGGAAGCGTTGAATTCATGGTCTGCGTACAAGTTGAAAATCGTGTCCAACATTCGGATTTGCCAATCCTGTGGAACTCTGCCGTCCAGCTTATAAAAGAAATTGCCTGCCTGTGTAAGATCCGGTCTTTCGGGCAACGGCTGCTTGGCGTGTGAGATACGCCATCCGTCCGTAATTAGGGTGGAAACGCACGCGATCAGCCGGATCGACTTGCGAATGTTAGCGTCGTGCGAGTTGTCGCTGAGATCCTTGTCGAACGCGCTCAGCATCGATACACCGGTGCGCAGCATATCCATTGGATGGGTTGCGCTCGGCAGAAGCCGCAGCATTTCCGTTACCGGCCCAGGCAGTGCGCGTTCCGCGGCAATTTGTTGAGTAAATTCGGCCAACTCTTTTCCGTTGGGCAGTTCACCATTCAAGAGCAGGTACGCGACTTCTTCAAAACTCGCCTTCTCAGCCATTTCATGAATGTCGTAGCCCCGATACATCAGCCCGGCGTTGGGATCGACCCAGCAGATCGAAGTTTCGCCGGCAATTACTCCGGCGAGCCCCGGGCTGTATTCTGGTTTGTTTTCGGTAGCCATTAGTTTCTCTTTACTTGCGAATCGCAATCCTTCAACTGACCGGACTTACTAACGTTCGACGTTCATCTTCCAACTGTCCCGAGCCGGATCGTAATCGAGCAATTCGTAAAGTTCCTCACGCGTTTGCATCTTGTCGGCCCAATCCGATTGCGTGCCGCGTTTCTTGAGATCGCGGATGAATTCACCGCTCGCTTTCATCGAAACGCGAAATGCGCTTTGCGGGAAAATCACCATCCGGTATCCAAAATCAGCGAGCTCTCGAAACGAAAGCAAAGGGCTCTTACCAAATTCAGTCATGTTCGCCAGCAATGGCGCTTTCACTTGGTTCGCGAAATCGCGAAACTCCTCCGCGCTTTGCAGGGCCTCGGGAAAAATCGCATCCGCGCCAGCGTCCAGATATTTGTGCGCGCGTTTGACCGCGCTGGTGAAATCTTCCACCGCGCGGGAGTCCGTCCGCGCGATGATCATGAAATTTGGATTCCGGCGCGCGGCCACCGCCGCTTTGATATTGGCGACCATCTCCTCAAGATCGACCAGCGACTTCCCGGCGAGATGTCCACAGCGCTTGGGGAATTCCTGGTCTTCAATATGACAACCGGCCAGACCGACGTTCTCTAATTCCTGAATTGTCCGCGCAACGTTTTCTGCACCGCCAAAGCCGGTATCCGCATCGACAATTGCCGGAATTGTCACTGCGTTTGCAACGTAACCAGCAAGTCTGACAACCTCAGTCATCGTGAGCAGCCCGATGTCCGGCATACCAGCCGTCGCGTTCGCCATTCCCGCGCCGCTGATGTACACGGCGTCAAACCCAGCGCGCTCTACCTGCCGCGCCATCGCCGCGTTCGGCACGCCCGGCAACATCGCCGCGCCCCTTACGATTAGTTCGCGCAGTCTCTCGCTCTTGCTCTTGCTCTTGCTCTTGCTCTTGCTCATGCTCGTGCTCGGTCTACTTCTCTATTAAGCAGCCGTGAATCAGCTCATCGACGTTTTTCGCGTCATCGAGCTTCCACACAATGTCGACAATCCTCCGTGCTCGCTCGCTGCCGAGCATCGGCTCAACCAAAACGTTAAATTTCTCTTCCACCTGCGAATCTTTGAGCGGATTCTTCGCGTGCCCGATTGGATAATCCACTCGTTTGGTCAAGCGCCGTCCATCCGCAAGATCAATATGCACCATGTTCGCGACCCCGCCGGGATACAATGCGCTCAGTTCCGCGTTGCGTTCGACCTTTACGTTCTCCAAAAATTTCCAAACCTCCGAATCTTTGAAACGCTGCGGCTCGAATTGTTTATCGGTGACTTCACCGTCGATTAATGCAATCGCGGTGATGTAAGGCAAGCTGTGGTCCGCGGTCTCGCGCGTTTTCGGTTTCCATTTTTCCGGCTCGCTCCCGATGATATCCACCGCAGCGTCGTGACTCTCAATGATGACCTGTTTTATTTTCGCAGGGTCGCCGACCTCCTTGCGCAAAGCCAATGCGGCTTCAATCGCGCTTTGGCTGTGGTATTCAGCGGGCCAATATTTGATGCTTGTTTGCAAAATCATCGACGGTGCGCCGCGAAATTTTTCGCCAACGTTGCCTAACGACACTCCAAGTTGTTTCTCGAACCCCATTTGTCCTTCGAAGATCGGCGCCGGGCCGGTCATTCCTGCGCGGGCCAGGAGCGCCGAAAAAACTCCGTGGCGCGCCGCGTTCGCGAAAGCCACACCCTTCCAGTGCGAGAGCTCGCCTGCGCGCGCCTGACGCATGGCCGCGCCCGCCACACCCGCGATGTTCACGGCGTGGCGCGTCTTTACCGGATCAAGTTTCATCAAGTGCGCAGATGCGAGCGCAGTCGAGAACGCGCCGTAGGTCACATGGTCCCAGCCGCGCGCTCGAATGCTAGCCGCGTCGCACAAACGACATTGGACTTCATAGGCGAGCGCGATCGCGGTGATCAACTCGCCTCCGCCTGCGCCTACGCTTTCCGCCGCCGCCAGCGCAGCCGAAATATTATCGCTCGGATGCGCAGGTTCCTTCGAAAGGTAGGTGTCGTTATAATCGAAGTAGCGAATGGCACAGCCGTTGGCGAATGCCGCCCAATCCGGCGGCGCCTTGTGATTCGTGCCGATGATTATGGATCCATGTTTCGCCGAAAAATTCGAGGCAACTTTTCGCGCAATCGCGCACGGCTCTTCTTTCCACGCGCCCAACGCGCAGCCTAACGAGTCGATCACGCGCCGCTTCACTTCGTGCACGACGTCTTTCGAGAGATCTTCGAGATTTAACGAGCACGCGTATTCCGCGAGTTGATGAGCAAGTGTTTTTGTGGCCATGAAATTGAACGTCCAATCTGCCGACGAAAATTCTCGGAGCAAGCGATTGTCGATGTTGCCCTGCCGTCGAAAACGCGCACAATCTTTTCCAGATGAACAAAGTTTATCCCAATGCGAAGGCGGCGCTGGAAGGTCTTCTTCACGACAACATGACGATTGCCGCCGGCGGTTTTGGATTGTGCGGCATTCCTGAAAACCTGATCGCGGCGGTTCACGAAAGCGGCGTGAAGGGACTGACAATCGTGGGCAACAACGCGGGCGTGGACGATTTCGGCATGGGAATTTTGCTTCCAGCGCGTCAGGTGAAAAAGGTGATGGCGTCGTACGTTGGCGAGAACAAGGAATTCGAGCGGCAGGTCCTCGCGGGCGAGCTCGAGCTTGAACTGATTCCGCAAGGCACACTTGCTGAACGATTGCGCGCAGGCGGTGCGGGAATTCCGGGATTTTACACGCGCACCGGTTTCGCAACGAAGCTTACCGAAGGCAAGGAGACGAAAAACTTTGGCGATTGCGAATACGTTCTCGAGCCGGGGATCACCGCGGAGTTGTCGATCGTGAAGGCATGGAAAGGCGATAAATCCGGCAATCTGATTTACCGAAAGACCTCGCGAAATTTTAATCCGATGATCGCGACCTGCGGAAAAGTTTGCGTGGCTGAAGTGGAAGAACTCGTTGAAATCGGCGAACTCGATCCCGACCAAATTCACACACCCGGCATTTTCGTTAGTCGAATCATCCAAGGAGCGAAGTACGAAAAACGGATTGAGTTTCGCACCGTGCAGGGCGCCGATCCAAACAAGAAGGCTTCATCGCCAATTCGCGATTTGATGGCGAAGCGCGCCGCGCAGGAATTGCGCGACGGCTACTACGTCAATCTTGGTATTGGAATCCCCACCCTCGTCGCGAATTACATTCCCGAAGGAATTCACGTGACGCTTCAATCCGAAAACGGATTGCTCGGCATCGGCCCGTTCCCGAAACCCGGCGAAGAGGACGCCGATCTCATCAATGCCGGCAAACAAACCATCACCACCATGCCCGGTTCTGCATTTTTCTCGAGCGCCGATTCGTTCGGCCAAATTCGGGGCGGCCACATCGATCTCGCAATTCTCGGCGCCTTCGAAGTGACCGACAGCGGCGACATCGCGAACTGGATGATCCCGGGTAAGATGATCAAAGGACCCGGCGGCGCGATGGATTTAGTCGCAGGCGTGAAGCGCGTTGTCGCAGTCCTAGAGCATACGTCGAAAGATGGCAGCCCGAAGATTTTGAAAAAATGCACGCTGCCGATCACCGGCCTCGGCGTCGTCAATCTCATCATTACCGACTTGTGCGTCTTCCAAGTGAAGGAGGGTGGCGGCCTCGTGCTCACCGAAATCCATTCCAACGCAACGGTGGACGACATTCGCGCAAAAACCGGCGCGCCGTTCGAAGTCGCGCTAAAGAAATAATTTACGTCGCGCGCTGGCGCGGGCAGATCAACACCAATACGGACCCAATTACAAAGCACGCGATCATCACCGCGAATCCGCCGGTGAATGAGCCAGTCTTCTGACTAATATCGCCGATAATTTTCGGTCCGAAGAATCCGCCGATGCTCGCGGTGCAATTAATGAAGCCCACCGCTGCGGCCGCGGCCGAAGCGCTCAGAAACGCCGAGGGCAACGCCCAAAACGCCGGCAAATAGGCGACCGTGCCAAATCCCACCAGAGTAAATAACGCGACAAGCAACGCGTTCGAATGCGGAAACGTGAGCCAGGCGATTAACGCGACTGCTGCACTGAGTTGTGGAGCGGCGAAATGCCAGCGGCGTTCGCGCGTACGGTCCGAGCTCCAGCCCAGCGCCAACATTCCGACAAGTCCGCCGATAAACGGGATCGCGCCGATCCAACCGATTTGTGCAACATCAGTCCACCCGGTGAGTCGCTGCAGCATTGTTGGCATCCAAAACCAAAACGCGTAACCGCCGGTGTAGGTAAAAAACAGTCCCACCGTCAGGATTAGCACCGGCGGATGGCGCAGTGCTTGCCAGATCGACATGTGTTCGACATGCGCTTTGGCCCGTCGTTCTTCTTCCAATTTGGAAACGAGCCAACCCCGTTCGTCCGATCGCAGCCATCCGACTTCCTTCGGCCGGTCCGGAAGGACGAAGAGCGTTGCAATTCCCAGAATGAGCGCCGGAAGTCGGGATCGCGGACATGAATCGCGCAACGGCTGTGGCACGGTCCTCATAAATGAACCAATGCGAAAGATAAACGATCACGCCCGGAAAGAACCCCGCCTCTGCTGCGCCGAGCAGAAAGCGCGCACCGTAAAGTTGGTGCGCACTGTGCACAAAACCGGTTAGGGTGGTCAGCGCGCCCCACGTGATAAGCGTTATCGCCAACAAGAGTCGTGCACTCCATCGCTCGACCAGCAAAGCGCCGGGGATCTGCAGCGCGAAATAGCCGATAAAGAAAATCCCGCTCGCTGTGCCAAAGACGGAATCGGTCAGGCCGAGGTCGCCTTTCATCCCGAGAGCGGCGTAAGCAATGTTGGTGCGGTCGAGATAATTCGCGACGTAGAGCAAAAACAGAAACGGAAGGAGCCGCCACGCAATCCGACTGCGCGCACTTTCCCCAACGTCCATTTCCGAAGCCATGCTTGCGGGCACGATAACGATGTTGGCAACGCCCACAATTTGATATAAGCGCCGCATGAAAGGTCGATATCTCACTCTCGCGCTTGAACTGGGCAAGCCCTTCGGCACAGCGGTGACATTGGACCAGGACAACAGCTTATCGCTCGAATGGTTGTAGGGCGGGCGCATCGCCTGCTGTCTTTGGATCGCCAACCGAGGCTGTTGCCCTACAATTCCACAAGACGCAAACAGACAGTGAGCAAGCGCAGGAAACGTTCGACTTCCGCAGGCTCTCCGAGCGAATAACGTGCGGCGGTGGGCTGCGATTCCTCGCACACGAGAATACCGATACCGCGTCGCTCAAGTGCACGGAAAGCGTCTTCATCCGTGACGTCATCTCCGATGTAAATCGAGCGGCTGTTCTCGCGGTCCAGCCCCAGTGCTTCCAACAGCCAGAGCACAGCTTTGCCCTTGTCCCACTCGATGTCCGGCAGCAGTTCATAAACCTTTTTGCCGTCGATCCTGCGCAACTCGCGATGTCGCGCAGCCGCTTCAGCTACGGCGCGCTTCACTCTTGGGATATCCTCTTCTTTCACATTTCGATAGTGCGCAGCAATGGAAAAACGTTTCCGCTCCACGAGCGCACCGCTAATTCCATCGAGACGTTTGTGTAACTCGTTCTCTACCGTGTCCAGCTTCGGCAAAAATTCAGTGGCCATCTGCCTGCGCAACCCATGCGGACCGGCGATATCAAATCCGTGACTGCCGGCGTAAACGATGTCATCGATACCTGCACGCTGGCGAACATCATCCAGGTCGCGGCCGCTGAGAATGGCGACCGGCGTTTGCGCAGCGAGCTCTTGCAGCGTCTGTCGCATCGAATCGGCAAGCCACGCGTCCTTTGGATGGCTGACGATCGGCGTAAGCGTGCCGTCGTAGTCAAGAAAAACGGCGACTCGACCGCTGGGACCGGCGATCTCCTGAACGTGTTCGAGTGCAGATGGAATCATATTCGATGTAAATGAAGCTTTGAAACCTCAAAATGGGAACGACATTGTCATTCTGAGCGAAGCGAAGAATCTCGGATTATTTCTTCCTCCAGCGCCAAGCAGACCAATCAGAGATGTTTCGCTTCGCTCAACATGACAGATTACGCAGCGTTGCTTCAACGCTTCAACGAAATCAGTTAGAAGGGTTATGCAATGAATCGCCTGATCGTCGTTTCCAATCGATTGCCGTTTGCGCTCGATTCAACTGGAGAAGATCTGTGGACGGTCACACCTGCTGTCGGTGGATTAGTCTCTGCGATTGAGCCGGTGCTGCGCGACCGCGGGGGAACTTGGATTGGCTGGCCGGGGATTGCGGGCAAAATTCCAGAGGAACCGTTTGCCCAGGCCACGCGCAACGCCGGTTACAAGATTGTTCCAGTGGCTCTGAGTGAAACCGAGCGCGACGAATTTTACTACGGCTATTCCAACGAAGTGATCTGGCCGTTGTTTCATGATCTGCAAAATTTCTGCAACTTCGATCCGGCATACTGGCAAGCTTATAAACAAGTGAACGTGCGTTTCGCGGATGCCATCGCGCGATCCGCGCGGCCCGATGATTTCATCTGGGTGCATGACTATCACTTGATGTACGTCGCCCAGGCTCTGCGCGAGCGAGGTGTGTCCCAAGACCTTTCGCGCTTGACGTTTTTCCTGCACATCCCGTTTCCGCCGTACGACATTTTTGCAAAGCTGCCGCAGCAACAGCGACTCCTGCGCGCGCTGCTCCAGTTCGATCTGCTGGGATTCCAGACCCGGCGCGACGTTCGCAATTTTCTCCAGTGCGTGCGACGCGTGATGTCGGACGCAAAAGTTGTTCCTCGCCGGGAGCTCCAATTGATCCGCTTTGAAAAACGCGAAATTCGCGTCGGGCATTTCCCGATCGGGATCGACTTCAACTCATTTGAAAATAGTGCGAGGTCCGATGCAGTCGAGCAGAGAGCGCAGCGCCTGCGCGTCACTTTTCCTGGGTGTCAATTGATTCTTGGTTCGGACCGGCTCGATTACAGCAAGGGAATTCCCGAACGACTACGCGCATTTCGCACCGCTCTGGAACTTCACTCGGAACTGCGAGGCCACGTTGTGCTGATCCAGATCGTTGTGCCTAGCCGGGTGGAAATTCCCAAATATCACGAGTTCAAGCAACGCATCGATCGGCTGGTTGGAGATATAAACGGTCGTTTCTCCACCAGCACGTGGTTGCCGGTGCAATATCATTTTCGCAGCCTCGATCGCGACGATCTTCTTGCGCATTATCGCGGGTCCGACATTGCCTTCGTCACGCCGCTTAAGGATGGAATGAATCTCGTGGCCAAGGAATATTGCGCCTGCCGTATCGAGCAAGATGGCGTGTTGATCCTGAGCCAGTTCGCAGGCGCCGCCGAGCAACTCAAGCCTGATGCGTTACTGGTGAATCCCTACGATATCGAGCAAATGGCCGACGCGATTTTGAAGGCATTTCAAATGAGTCAGGCAGAGCGCAGCGCCCGCATGAAACGAATGCGGCGCGTCGTGCGCAAAGAGAACGTCTTTTTGTGGGTCAATTCGTTCCTCAAAGCGGGAGCGAAACTTGGCGCTCGGGCTGAACGACTCGTTCGCAGGCGGCAGGTTGGCGTTGCGCCTTAGGCCCAAACGCGTTCGGGGGAAAACTACTGCATCCATACCCTCTTACTCGTACTCTTGTTCTTACTCATGCTCGGGTTTTCTAAGATCAGTGTTTGAGGAAGAGCATGAGCATGAAAAAGAGTAAGAATAGGAGTTGCCATGGCAATCATCGATAGCCTGAAAAAAATTTCGGACACGGTTTGGGAATTGCCCGCGAGTTACAGGGAAAACATGCGCGTGCCTGCGCGGATCATCGCGACGGAAAAGCTGGTACGCGAAATGGAGGAAACCGTTTATCAGCAGATCAGCAACGTCGCCATGTTGCCGGGCATTACGCGTTACGCGCTTTGCATGCCGGACGGCCACAGCGGTTACGGGTTCCCAATCGGCGGCGTCGCGGCGATGGACGTGCGCGAAGGTGGCGTCATCTCGCCCGGAGGCATCGGGTTCGACATTAACTGCGGCATGCGCCTCGTCACTACCAATCTCACACTGGACGATGTGCAGCCGCGTTTGAAAGAAATCGTCGATCTGCTGTTTCAACGCGTGCCTGCGGGCGTCGGCAGTCACGGATTTTTGAAATTGTCGCACAGCGATTTTCGCGACCTCGTCGAACAGGGC
>QHMS01000171.1 GCA_003217895.1 Verrucomicrobiota bacterium | reverse complement strand
GGAGCCGCGCATCATGAAGGCAATCCCTGTACACGCGCAGCAAAAGGCTCCGTCGTCGATGTCTAAGACGCGCGCTGATTCGACGTCTCCTCACAAGGCAATTCCTGGCCGCCAAAAGAAAACGGGTTAACAACGATGGCGAGCAATAATTTGATGGTCGGACTTGAGATTGGCACCTCCAAAATTTGCGTGGTCGTGGGGGAAAGCCGCACCGATGGCACTCTCAAAATTCTCGGGGTAGGCCAGACGCCGTCACGCGGCGTGCGCAAGGGGGAAATTGTTGATTTTGAAACCGCGATGAAATGTGTGCACGAAGCTGTGGTCGATGCCGAACAAAAAAGCGATGTGATGATCCGCAGCGTTTACGTGTCTGTGGCCGGGTCGCATCTGCAAAGTTTTAATAACCGTGGATGCGTCATGCTGGCCGAAGATCGCGATGAAATTGATGAGCAGGATATTGAGGACGTGAAAATTAATGCGCGCGAGGTGAGCATTCCGGCGCAGAACGCCTTCCTGCATTCCATCATTCAACATTATCATGTCGGTGGACAGAACGGCGTGCTGAACCCGATCGGGATGCTGGGCCAAAAATTAGAGGCCGATTTTCATATCATCCACGGCGTGCGCACGCGCATTCAAAATACCATTCGCTGCGTGAAAGAGCTTCCGCTGGATGTGGAGGACGTTGTTTTTGGCGGGCTCGCTTCTGCGCAGGTGGTGCTCACCCAGCATCAAAAAGACCTTGGCGCGCTGGTAATCGATATTGGCGGCGGAACGACCGATTACGTGTTGTACGCCGACGGGGCGGTGAAACAGAGCGGTTGCCTTGCCGTCGGCGGCGACCACATCACCAACGATATCTCCATGGGCCTGCGCATCCCGATGGCGCGCGCGGAGAAATTAAAAATTGAAGAGGGCAGTTGCGTCCTCGGCAATTGTTTGCCTGGCGAAATGATCTTATTAAAGGACGATTCAGGGTTCGCCGGAAAAGAGATCGATAGGGAAACCCTAAACACGATCATTCACCTGCGTATGCGCGAAGGCGTTGAGCTGCTCAAACGCAGGCTCGAAGACCAGCCGTATCTCAACTATCTCGGAGCCGGCATTTTCATTACCGGCGGTTGTAGCCTTCTTAATGGTATCGACCATTTGGCAGAACAAATTTTCGAAATGCCTGCGCACCTGGCGCACGCGCAGACCACATGGGGCGTAACGTCCGCAGTGGAAGATCCTCAGTTCTCGACGGCCATCGGCCTGGTCAAGTTCGCACAAGTAATGGGTGCCGATCGTCCGCGCGGGAGGAGCTTTGGCCGACTTTTCGGAAAATTTTTCAGCGGAATTCGATGAAAGATAAGTGATTGATATGATTCAACTCAGCAAAAATTACAGTCTCCCGGGCCGCCTGGCGGAATCTATTCCGGTAAAAGTTGTGAGCGTTGGTGGCGCGGGTTTAAACGCGCTCGATCGAGTGGTGCTCGACGGCCTCGAGAAAGCCGGCGTCGTTGCAATCAATACCGACGTGCAATCACTCACGAGTTCCGTGGCGCCGCACAAAGTGCAGCTTGGCCGCACTGTGACGCGCGGTTTGGGTGCTGGTGGCGACCCGGAGCTCGGGTATCAAGCGGCTGTAGAATCGAGCGACGAAATTCGCGAAGCGCTGTCGGACGCAAATATGATTTTCATTTGTGCAGGGCTCGGTGGAGGCACCGGTTCAGGCGCAGCGCCCTACGTCGCGCAACTGGCGCGTGAAGCCGGCGCGCTTGTGATCGCTTTCGTGACTCTTCCGTTCACATTTGAGGGCAAACGGCGCAACGCGCAGGCGCGAGAGGCCCTCGCTCGGCTCAACGAGGTTGCGCACTCAGTGATTTGCTTCGAAAACGATCGAATGGGCGACATGATCGCGCCACACGCTGGAATCCATCAAGCCTTCGCAACGGCCGATATCACGATCAGCCAGAGTGTTCGGTCGATTGTGAACCTGATCCAGCGGCCTGGACTCATTCGCATCGGCTTCGATGATTTGCTCGCGGCATTGCGCGCTCACAACGGCCGTTGCTTGTTTGGCTACGGCGAAGCCGATTCGGACAATCGCGCGCATGACGCTCTCACGCAGGCGCTCAAAAATCCGCTGATGGATCGTGGCCGGATGCTGGCTGACGCCACACACGTGCTTGTGCAGGTGGCCGGCGGGGTCGGGCTCACGCTTTCTGAAGTCGAAATCCTCATGCAGGAACTCGGCCGTCACGTTAGCGAGCAAACACAAATTCTGTTTGGCGCCGCTGTGGACGGACGGTTGGGAGACCGGTTGACCGTGACCATCATCAGCTCGCTCGCTGCGGAAGAGGATTTGATTTCGCAATCAACTCACTCGGCGACGTTGAGCAGCGCGTCCGCGCATCCGCCAACCCAGGAGCATTACGAACATCCCGCGCCGCAGATTCATTTCGAATCAGAACCAGCTGCGATGGAACCTACGCGTTCAGAGGAAAGCATTCCGTTTGAAGAACCGGTGGCGGCTGCGGAAGCGATACCGGCGCCTGCATTCGTGCCAAGTGAACCAGAGCCACTGGCAGTTACGCCGCAGAAGAAAACGGTCACGCACAAGGAAGAAAAAGTACCTGCCGAAAAATCTGCGCAGGCGAAACAGGAAGTTTTACAATTTGAGCCGGTCACGCGCGGCCGGTTTGAAAAAAGCGAGCCAACCATCGTCGAAGGCGAAGATCTCGACGTCCCGACTTATTTGCGCAAGAACATTAAGGTGAAGTGACCGCTAGGTCCTCCCAAGTGGGACCGAAGCGGAGTCGAGGGACCCGTGGAGGTGCCGAAAGGTGTCGCGACGCGATTCCTCGACTTCGCTCGGAATGACTGGACTCAGTTATTTCTTCATCAGCTCCAGCACCGCCGTAGTCATTCCGACAATGCCTGTGCGAATGGTCGGCTCGGGAACGGGCGCGAACTTGCTGGAATGCAGACTCGGCAGCGATACGCCGGTTTTCTTCGACTCGGCCACCTTTGCGGGATCGACTGCGCCGACCGTGAACATGAGCGCCGGGATCGAGTGATCGGGCAAACTGTATTCGGAAAAATCTTCAGCGCCCATGCTTGGATCTTTCGTCACAACATTGTCGTTGCCTAGCGCCGTTTTCAGCGCGGCGGCCACACGTTTGGTCAGATCCGGATTGTTGTATGTGGCAGGGTCGAATTCCGCCTGAAGCACATGGACCTCGGGCAATTTGTCTGTCGGAAGACCGAAGGCGGTTGCGCAATCCTTGGCGATCCGCTCGATCGCGGCGAGCACCTTTTCGCGCACTTCCTTTTTATAAGTGCGCACCGTTAACTGCATCTTCACTTCGTCGGGGATGATGTTGTGCTTGGCGCCTCCGTGAATCGAACCAACCGTGACTACGACGGGATCGATGGGATTATTCTCGCGCGAGGCGATCGTTTGCCAGGCATTGATGATCTGCGCAGAGAGCACAATCGGGTCCTTCGTCTTGTGCGGATGCGCGCCGTGCCCCCCAATCCCATGCACAATGACATCTACTGAATCGACGTTGGCAAAAGCGTAGCCCTCGGTGAGGCCGATCTGGCCCGTCGCAATCTCAGCGTCGTCGTGCAACGCCAATGCGTAATCGGGCTTTGGCCAGCGCGTGTAGAGGCCGTCTTTCAACATCGCACG
>QHMS01000170.1 GCA_003217895.1 Verrucomicrobiota bacterium | reverse complement strand
TTTTCGTCGTGACGGTGCTCGCGTAGGTAAGGCCGGTCTCTTCGTGTACCGGCAACGCATCCAAATCGCTGCGAACCAGCACAGTCGGGCCGGCGCCATTCTTCATCACACCGACAACACCGAAACAGGTCAGGCCGGGCTTGTCGTATTTGCCGACGCGCTCGGTCACGTCGCAACCGGCGGCTTTCAGTTCGTTAGCCACGATTCCAGCCGAACGTTCCTCGTGCCCGGAGAGCTCGGGATGCGTGTGGAAGTCTTTATAAATCGGTACTAGCGACGGCAGTTCCGCATCGGCGAGTGATTGCGGCGTTTGCTCGGCAAAAACGGAAACGCTGGTCAAGACCGACAACGACAGGATTACGAAACGTAAA
>QHMS01000169.1 GCA_003217895.1 Verrucomicrobiota bacterium | reverse complement strand
TCTTGATCATTCCTTCGGCGCTCTAAGCTCGGCGAGTTTTTCTTCGGCGTGGGTCACGTCGGATTTTTCCGCGCTGCCGAGCTTAAGCAGCTTTTGCTGACGGCGCAGGTTTGCTTCGGCGAATTCGAGTTCAGCGCGCTCGCGTTTTGCCAGTGCGACCTGCGCGGCTTCGGTTAATTGCGCCAGTGTTGCTTTGGCCGCATCAAGCTCGTCTTTTGCGTTTTCACCAGACGCAAGCCGGGATTCCTCGTCGGCAATTTTTTCTTTGGCCTGTGTGACCCGTGCGTTGGCGAGATCCGATTCAATTCGAACCGCCCTCAACAAACGTTGCTCCACTTCCACCCTTGCGAGCACGCCGATTTTGTAGAGGCGCTCGGCGCCATCTGCATTTCTTTTCGCGCGTTCCAATTGTTTTTCCAAACGCGCAACCTCCGCATCAGGCGTGCCTGGCGCCGGCAGTGGCTCATCCGAAAGGTTTTGCTTTAATATGGGTGGCTCGACGTCGAACGCCTCGGGTTCGTCGGATCTGTTCATCGCCGATGGATCTGCGGCGATTGTTACCATCGCTGCAGCTAGAAACATGACCGGCAACGCGACTGCGCGGAACATGCCGCGACTTTACCACAGATATTCCGTGGTGGAACGGTCGCCGCGGCGACTCGTCAACGCGTTGGAAATGCGGCTTCGCCGCTAATATCTGCCCCCCAGCGATTCATCTGCCATCGCCCTTGCGGACAAGACGATCCACCAAAATTTCTGAATTTTTTCCTTTCAACTGGCGCTTTCCTTCTATACAACACGGGCCCGGAGGAGTTTATCGATTTAGTTAGTCGTCAAATCCTGCTCGGTATTGCAGTCTTGATTTTCATCGTTCCGCCGGCGTCGGCTGATCCTTTTCCAGATGCCGGGCCAGTAGTCTCGGGAAACGTGGCGCGTCTTCGTTTCGGCCGTGCGGCTGCGCCGAAACATGCGCCGCTCGCGGTGAAACGAGCGATCTGGGCGGCCAATCAACTGCGCTCCAAACCGTATCGGTACGGCGGCGGCCACAAATCATTTGATGACCGCGGTTACGATTGTTCCGGCACGATCTCGTATGTTCTCGGTGCGGCCGGGCTGCTTCCTTCGCCGATCAGCTCAACCGAGTTTTGCGGCTACGGCGAGCGCGGCGCTGGCAAATGGATCACCGTCTACGCCCGCGACGGTCATACCTTCGCAGTTATTGCCGGGCTGCGCCTCGACACTACGCCGTACGATCGTTACACCGGCAAATGGGCTCCACGCTGGCAAACTATTTACCGGCCACCGCGCGGTTTTGACGCAAGACATCCCATCGGCTTGTAGCCGAAAGCTCTATCTGAGATCCTTCTCCCGCGACTGCGGGATGAGGATGACAAGCGTGACGCGGCGTTTGGTGCTTAATTCGTTGGTATTTGTTTGGAGGTTGGATGTCGCAATTTGGTGATTCATCCGGTTTCGGTTTCGCGCCATCGGAGTTGCGCACGTTGCGCGCTTTGAAAACGCCCGCAGGCATACAGAAATTTCTCGACGATCTGCCTTACAACCTGAGTTTCACCGCCTGTTCACCAAAGAAAGTTCTGCACGACCGCACCGCGTCCTGCCTTGAGGGGGGCATTTTTGGCGCAGCCGCTTTGCGGGTCATTGGATTCCCGCCGTTGATCTTCGATTTGGAAGCGGAACAGGACACGGATCACGTCGTTGCGATTTTCAAAGTACGCGGCCACTGGGGCGCGGTAGCGAAATCCAATTTCACCGGGTGCCGTTATCGCGAGCCGGTGTATCGCACCCTGCGCGAGCTGGCCATGAGCTATTTCAATATCTACTTCAATCTGCGCGGCGAACGAACTCTGCGAAGGTATTCGCGTCCGGTGAATCTGGCGCGATTCGACGACAAAAGCTGGATGACCACGGAAAAACCGGTCTGGTTCATTGCCGAATATCTCTGTGAAATCCCGCACATCTCATTGCTCACCCCGGCAATGGAAAAAAACCTCACTCGCGTCGATCGACGCACGGTGCGTGGAGAAATGGTCGGCCACAGAACAAGATGACCAGCAACGAATTTCGAAAGATGGCATTGGAGATTCCGACGGCTGTCGAGAGATCGCACATGCATCATCCTGATTTCCGTGTCGCCGGGAAAATTTTCGCGTCACTCGGTGTGCCCGACAAAAACTGGGGCATGGTGAAACTCACGCCAGAGCAGCAGCACGCATTCATCGAGAAGGCACCGAAGAGTTTCAAACCGTGTAGCGGTGCCTGGGGCCGGCAAGGCTACACGAATGTTTATCTTGCCTCTGCGAAGGCAGGTATTATGCGAGCTGCTCTCGACGCTGCGGCGAAGAATGTCGCTCCGCGTGCAAAAAAGAAATCAGGGTAGCGCGCGCGTCTCGCGTGTTGGTTTCGGCGTCGCGCCGAAACAGTCTTTCCTCAGATTCCCCACTCCGAAGGTTGTCCGGGCAAGGGAAAAGTTCGTGATCGCGAGGACGCGCTCACCAGCACGCGGGACGCGTGCGCTACCCAGAGCCTTGAAAAAACGTGTTCTCGAAGGTCGGCTGGAAGGGGCCGGGTTCCGTTTCGCCGATTCGAAATTGGGGAGTGATTTCGAATTGGGTGGCGCAATGGATTTCCATGTCGAGTTTGCCGCACTTTACCAGTGACACGCGCACCGTCTCCACAGCCAAGTCAGGCGTGTTGCAGTCACGGCTTAGATGTCCGAGCACGACTCGCTCGATTGTTCCCGGCAATAATTCCTCGATCACGCCTGCCGCGGCTGTGTTCGACAGATGACCATGCCGCGATTGGATGCGTTGTTTCACCGGCCACGGCCGATGTGTGTCATTCTGCAAAAGTTTTTCGTCGTGATTGGTCTCGATCACCAGGGTTTGCACCTGGCGCAACCGTTCGACGATCAATTTGGTCACGTAACCGAGATCGGTGATGAACCCGAGGCTCCCTGAACCGGCGTGGAAGACAAAGCCGAGCGGATCCACCGCATCGTGCGGCACGGGAAACGTCTGCACGGTGATGTCGCAAATCGAAAACTCGGAACCGGTCTCAAAGATTCGCCAATTTCGGCGTCCGTCTAGGAGACCGTTGCACCGAAGTGCTTCTGCCGTGAGCCGATTGCAGTAAATCGGCAGATCAAACTTGCGGCAGAGAACTTCAAGTCCGCAGATATGATCGGTGTGCTCGTGCGTGAGAAGGACGCCGTCGAGCTGCTCCGGCGCGACGCCGCATTGCTCGAGACGCAACGCCAATTGCCGCGCGCTTAGACCGCCATCGACCAGAATCTTGCAGTGATCGGTTGCGACCAGCGCGCTGTTTCCCGCGCTCCCGCTGCCGAGCATTGTCAAGCTGAACACGGGTCTTAAGGTAGCCGCGTCACATCAATCTGCGCAAACGGAATTGTCCAAGAAGCGTTTCGCCAAGCTGCCGAAAAAAAACAGGCTGGCAGTCTGTGCTTCCCCAGAAGCTAATCGCTTGCGAGTTTGTTGGCTTCGCTCAGAATGACGCGGTACTTTTTGGGAGATCGCATGTTTCGTACACACGACTGCAATTCACTTCGCAAAAGCGACATCGGCCAGCAAGTCACTCTCGCGGGCTGGGTGAATGTCACGCGCGATCATGGCGGAGTGATCTTCATTGATCTGCGCGACCGCGAAGGGTTGACGCAGGTTGTTTTTCGTCCGGAGGAAAACGCGGCGCTTGCGAAGCAGGCGCATGCCTTGCGTGGCGAAGATGTGATCCAAGTTTCGGGTCACGTCGCGGCGCGGTTGCCGGGCACGGAAAATCCAAACCTCGCCACCGGCGACATTGAAATCATTCCAAGCGCTCTGCGCATTTTGAATCGGGCGGACACGCTGCCGTTCCCGATCGACGCCGAACCGCAGAATGAAGATTTGCGAATGACGCACCGGTATTTCGATCTTCGCCGGCCACGTCTCGCACGTAATCTGCGGATGCGTCATCGCGTGGCGAAGGCGACGCGTGACTATCTCGACAGCCAGGGGTACGTTGAGGTCGAAACGCCAATTCTCTCCAAGAGCACGCCGGAAGGCGCGCGCGACTTTTTGGTTCCAAGCCGAATCACGCCGGGAAAATTTTACGCCCTCCCGCAGGCGCCGCAGCAATACAAACAACTGCTCATGGTCGCGGGCGTGGAAAAGTATTTTCAGATCGCGAAATGCTTCCGCGACGAAGATTTGCGTGCCGACCGGCAACCGGAGTTTACGCAGATCGACATCGAAGCGTCGTTCGTCACGCCGGAAGACATCTTCGCCGTT
>QHMS01000168.1 GCA_003217895.1 Verrucomicrobiota bacterium | reverse complement strand
TTGGCAGGGTGACTCTGCGAAGGCGCAAGCGGCCTTTACCGCTGCTCGGAGCGAAGTAGAAAACCTTTTGGCGAAGCAACCCGACTTTGCGGCCGCTATCAGCCTTTTGGGCGTGATTGATGCGGGTCTTGGACGCAAGGAACAAGCATTGCAGGAAGGACGGCGCGCATGCGAATTGCTGCCCACCTCCAAGGACGCCATTAGCGGCGTCTATCTCACCGTGAACCTGGCACAAATTTATGCCTGGACCGGTGAAAAAGATTTGGCCATCGAGCAGATTGCAGAAGTAGAGCGCGTCCCGAACGAGCTCAGCTACGGTCTTCTTAAGCTTCATCCTTATTGGGACTCCCTGCGTGGCGATCCGCGCTTCGAGAAAATCGTCGCTTCGCTCGCGCCGAAGTAACAGGCAAACCGACTCCTGCAACATAAAGGACCGACTCGCGAATTCCATCGATCCCGAGGTCTTTTTCGATCAGTGTGTCCTTGAGCGCTGCCGTACAAAACGGCGCCAGGCCAAGCCAGGTCGCCACGAGACAAAACGTTTGGCACAGGTGACCGGCATCGAGAAGCACCACGCGATATGCACGAGCAACGCGATATTTCCACATGGTGCGCGGAAACACAGCCGTCATTAAGAACAGTGCGGCAGCTTTTTCGGCATGCTTCGCGCGAGCACAATAAAGCCAAGCTTTGTTACGCGTGGCGCGACTGCTGAGCTTCTCGAGATGATGGTGCGCCGGATGGTAATGATACAAACCGGGCCTCAGACCTTTAATCCGCAAAGCCATGAGATACACTTCACCAGGGTGCCGTGCGCCGGCCGAGGGGCTGGTTTTATGGAGCAACTTCCCAAATCTAGGGGAATACAGATAGCCCGTGACACCCCAAACGAGCGAAAGGAGTTGGGATACGGCTTCAAGCGTCACGTCTTCTTTCGAGAATCGCCGGTGCGTCTTCCGGGCCATCAGCACTCGGATGAACTCCGAATCCGGAAAAGCGCGTTTCGGGAGCGAGACCTTCATCGTTCCTTTCAGGGTCTTGAAAATTCCAGGCTGGGCCGTCTTCGGCAGCATTGATTTCAACCGGTTGAGGCTCCAACGACTACGGTCGACGTACGGCGTATCTTTCGTAGCGAAATGAAAGCTCCCCGCGGGCAGCCAAGCGGACCACTCCTCTGCAATTCGCGTGTCCTGCGTCAGTTCGGGTGAGTCCTTCGGAAGTAGCAGGCCATGCTGCACTAACTCCGCGAGCGCGGCGCGCACGCTTCTCGGCGTATAGCCAGCAAAATGAATGACCGCATCGTGGGAAGTTCGCCAGCTGTCAAAGAAATCGAGAACTTCGCAAGTAAGCGGTTTTGCTGATATAGATAATCGTGTGGCGAAATTATAGAAAAGAAGCTTATTCCCGCGCCAATGGACGAACAAGCACTTGGCTCGTCGCAATTGGATCGTTGGCTGCCGCATCTGTTTCAGTTGACGCAGTGTGCTAGCAGGACAGCATCAAATCGAGTTACAGAAGATGGTGATCCGCCATGATTGCCTTAAGATGATCGTTAGCCGCATCTAGTCGCATTTTAAGTTTTTTATCGTCCTTCTTGATTTTTCGAAGCCCTTCGAGAGCTTTTTTCGCGTGGGCGTCAATCGAGCGTTTACGTGGACACTTTCGTCTTTTTTCTGCCATTGTTTTAATCCTCCTGATCTTGCAACGAAGCACTGTTCGGATTCGAAGCCTGAAGTCGTTATACTAAAAGAATTGATGGAATGTCAACAGCGTTGCGTACCACAACGCAAGGTGCACGACCCTCGTTTTGCAGAAATTCCCAGCCGAACACACCGGGAATACGGGTTGATCACACGTGATCGCCGGAATGTTTGTGCCGATCTTGAAAGTCAATTCCGCGATGCTCCAGCCTGTTTTGCACTACGAACTCGAGCAAGTTTCGAAGACCGACATCCTGCGAAAACTAAAGCAACGCTTCGGCCCAAGACCATTCGCGACGTGCGTTTGGGCGTTGGCTGACGGAGAGCCTGCCGGATTCGTCCGTTGCTCCTGAGGTGAAGAAAAGGTATTGTCGAAATTTTAAGTGTGAACGTGCAAGATACATCTGCGGAACCAACGCCTGATCTCCAGCTCGAGATTGCGCATCTGTTGTTAATCGACGTTGTCGGTTACTCGAAACGCCTCGTGAACGAGCAGATTGAAGTGCTGCAAAACTTGAATCAGATCGTCCGCGCATCGGAATGTTTTCGCGCTGCGGAAGCAAGCGACAAACTTATTCGAGTGCCAACCGGCGATGGGATGGCGCTGCTTTTCTTTCGCAACCCGGAAGAGCCGGTGCGATGCGCTCTGGAAATTAGCAGAGCACTTCATGGTCATCCGCTGTTTCAAGTACGGATGGGAGTTCACAGCGGGCCGGTTAATCGGGTCACCGATGTCAACGACAAAACGAACATAGCCGGCTCCGGAATTAATATGGCCCAGCGTGTGCTGGATTGCGGCGATGCCGGGCACATCCTTTTGTCCGCGCATATAGCCGAGGATCTTGTTCACTATCGGCACTGGCAGCCATACCTGCACGATATCGGTGAGTGTGAAGTGAAGCACGGGCGACGCCTCCACCTGTTTAACCTGTACAAAGACAATCTTGGTAATCGGCAGGTTCCTCAGAAACTCATGGGACAAAAAAGGCGGCGGCAGGGAGCTGCGTGGTCTCGTCTATTCAGTGGGCCCGGCTGGCCCAGGGTTGCGCTTACTGTCGCTTTACTCGTGTTGGCAGTCGCCTTGGTGATTAGCTCGTTGATGTTCGTCCATCGAGCATCGCCGCGGAAGATGACATCGACCGCTGCCGAGCCGGCAGGCAGCGTGGCATCTGCTATTCCCGAAAAAAGCGTCGCCGTTCTTCCCTTTGAAAATTTTAGCGATGACAAAGAGAACGCTTACTTCGCAGACGGCATTCAGGACGAAATCCTTACGGATCTCGCCAAAGTTGCGGATCTAAAAGTAATCAGCCGTACAAGCGTGATGCAGTACAAGAACGCCATAAATCGCAACCTGCGCGAGATCGCCCAGCAACTCGGGGTTGCGCACGTACTCGAAGGCAGCGTGCAACGCACCGGGAACCTTGTGCGTGTAACAGCGCAGTTGATTGACGCCAGGACAGACATGCATCTTTGGGCTGAACGCTACGACCGCGATCTGGCAGATGTTTTTGCAATTCAAAGCGAGATTGCGAAGACGATCGCCGACCATCTCCAGGCCAAAATCTCTCCGAGCGAAAAGGCCGCGATCGAGAAACCGCCTACCGCTGACATCGCGGCGTTCGACCTTTACGAGCGTGCCAAAGCTCTTTGGGCCGACGTCACCGATCCACTCCACGCGGAGGAGAAGCTTCCGCAAGCCGCGCAACTACTCGATGAAGCTGTCGCCCGGGACCCGCAGTTTCTGCTCGCCTGGTGCCTGCTCTCCAGAGTGCATGGCGCTCTCTATTGGACTGGGCATGACCATACCCAGGCCCGTCTCGATATGGCCAATGTGGCCGTACAAACCGCGTTGCGTCTTCAGCCGGACGCGGGCGAAGCTCACCGTGCGCTGGGGACCTACTACTACTATGGCTTCCGCAACTACGAACGGGCTAGCAGCGAACTGGCCATTGCCAGACGCACCCTACCCAACGATGCCGAAGTATTCCTTTACACAGGCTTAATCGATCGCCGACAAGGACATTGGAACGAGGCGACGCGCAACATGGAGCGCGCGCTTGAGCTGGACCCGCGCAATCTCTTTACTCTCCAACAACTGGCGCTGACCTACCAGACGCAGCATCGCTATACCGACGCGGCTCGAATATATGATAGCGCGCTGAGGATTGTGCCCGGCGACCCATACACTCGCGTGCTCCGGGCGCTGGTCGAATTAGATTGGCGTGCGGATATTAAAGCCTTTCAGGCTACACTGGCCGCTGTGATTGCCGAAAATCCCAGCGCTGCTCCGGATGTGGACAATCCTGATTACGCTCTCTGCGAACGGACTGCCGCTGCGGCCGCACGCGCGCTGATGAACTACCCGCGGGATGGCAGAACCACCGAATACGGCATCAACTGTCCGCGCGCCTATTGGGAGGGGGTCGTCGCTGGTTGGCAGGGTGACTCTGCGAAGGCGCAAGCGGCCTTTACCGCTGCTCGGAGCGAAGTAGAAAACCTTTTGGCGAAGCAACCCGACTTTGCGGCCGCTATCAGCCTTTTGGGCGTGATTGATGCGGGTCTTGGACGCAAGGAACAAGCATTGCAGGAAGGACGGCGCGCATGC
>QHMS01000069.1 GCA_003217895.1 Verrucomicrobiota bacterium | reverse complement strand
ACAATTCTCTTCCCGTCCATTGTCCACGTGTTCCTACGGAAATAGCGGGTCGAAGTTTCCGAAAAAGATTCGTCTACTGCCAAGCACCGGGGCGGGCGTTTCCATTTTTGATCAGTGTCCCGCCTCTGAGGCGGGATGCGTGGTAGTCCCTGCGCGCGAGATATTGTTTCCCGCGCCCCGCGGCGGACGCCCTACCATGTTGGGGGGTTTAGTACTAGGGGTGTTTGTAGTAGGGCATCGCCGCCTAACGCCTGTCCAACTGCGCGATCTGCGCGTTGGGGTCCTGGGGGGAAAGTGAAAAGCGTGATTTGGGTTGGCGCCTGACACAGCGAACGCACTGCAAGCAGGTGTAGCGGTGCTTGTGTCAAGCACCGAATCATGGTGAGCCAGGCGTTCGCCGCGGCGAACGCCTCTACAATTGCCAGGCGACTTGCGAAGGAGATTCGTCCTGTGCCTGCCAGCCGTCTTGGCGAAGGCTGGTCGGAGAACCTAACGGATTTGCGGTGTGTTTCGAAGGCGCGCGTATCCAAAGTTAAGGCCGCAGAGATTCGTCGTCCTAAACCGCTTGTAAAGAAAATATTCATTTTTTCCTTAGGGAACGCTCCCTGACCTTTGAGTGCAAATTTCCCTAGGGGAGAATGTGAAGCGCGGTGAACAAGTGTGGGGCGTTTCGGGTGTGAAACGCCTTTAGGTGAAGAAGAATTTTTTACCACCCGCGGCTCCCGCCGCTAGAGAAACCCAAGTTCACAGAGAAGAATTTCTAATCAGGAAAACAGGAACCCAGGAAACCTCCGTGTCCTCGGGTTCTCGAGGCCGGGAGGCCGGGTGGTGAAAAATGCTTCAGCCGCGGGCGGTAAACGCCTCTACAAAATATCGCCCAGCGTCTGAGACAGCTGCCCTATAAGGAGTGGGCCGCCGCCGCCGCCTCCCTTCGCAGCGCCGGGGAAACGGACCACTTTCTTTTTGTTCTTGATGCCAAACACGCTCTTGGCGGGCGGCAAAAAAGTTTCTTCCACGTGTTTGGTGGCGCGTTCGACCAGGTCGCGGCTGCACGCCAAACGGAGCTTGTGCTTAATGTTCTCGCGATGGCTCTCGACAGTTTTGACACTCAGATTTAGCGAATCAGCGATTTGCTTGTTGCGAAGCCCCGAGCCTAACAAATGGAAGATGTGCATCTCGCGATCGGACAGATCTTCAATGGAACCGCCGGCCTGCGGCGAGCCTTGGTCCGCGCGCGACTCGAGCGATTTTTTGAATGCGCCCATGGCCACCTCGCGGCTGACGTAACTGTTGCCAGCCAGAACTTCGCGAATGGCGACCAACAGCTCTTCCGCGGACGCGGTTTTCATTATGTAACCGGCTGCGCCCGCGCGCAGGGCGCGCTCTGCGAAGATGGCTTCCTCAAAGGCAGAATAGATCAGGATCAGCAGGCTGGGTCGTTCGGCCTTCATTGCCTTGACGAATTCCAGGCTGTCGCCGGCGCCCAGCCGCAGGGCGGTCACCAGCATCTGAGGCTTGCATTCGGCGACCTTGTCGCGGGCATCGCGAATATTGTCGGCTTCGCCGCAGACAATCAGATTCGGCTGGCGATTGAGATAATCGCTGATCCCGTGGCGAAGCAGCGGATGCTCCTCCAAGATCAGGATTCGTGTTCTTACAGTATCTTTCCCTGACACAGACATTCCCATACTGATACGCAATTAGCGCGCGTTTTTGCCATGATGACGCCCCGCATGTCAAGCATTTAGAATAAAAAGTTTTTGCAGGGTGTGGCCCTATGATGCGGCAGATCAATTAACCACGAATGAACACGAATAGACACGAACAAAAGAATGAGAACCACGGATGACACGGATATCACGGATAGGTTCATAAGAAGAGTGCCCACGAAACACACGAACTACGCGAATGGAAAAGAGCTATATCCAAAACTTTCGCGTCGTTTCGCGTGTTTCGTGGGTGAAACCATCGGCGTCATCAGTGTAATCCGTGGTTAATCCCATTAGATTCGTGTCTATTCGTCCATTCGTGTTTTAAGCCCTCAGGATGAACGAAGGCGTTTGACACAGGATCGATCAGGCGTTCGCCGCGGCGAACGCCTTTACAATTCCCGCAGGCAGGCTCTTACGCTTTGATTTTCTGCAGGACCTTCATTGCTGCGTTATGCCCGGGAATTCCACTGACGGCGCCGCCGCGTAACGCGCTCGACCCACAGAGAAACACATTTTCGTATTCGGTCTCCACCCCCCAGGTGCCGGCTTGCTCCCGGCGCTCGGCAAAAGGCCACGTCGGCGCATTTTGAAAAATGTTGCCACGATACATCCCCAGGGCATTCTCGATGTCGATTGGGCTTTTACTTTCGATGCACGGGCGGCCATCGCGCGCCACGGCCAAACAATCTTCGATCGGCTCTTCCAGCCACTGGTTTACGCTTGCCAGAAATCTTTTCTCCGCTTCGCGTCGCATGTTTTCGTTATCTCTGGCGAACAAACTCCACGGCGCATCGAGTCCGAACAGCGTCATGGTATGAAATCCTTGCTCGCGCAGGTCGGGTTCGAGAATGCTGTTGTCGGTCAGCGTGTGGCAATACACCTCGCACGGCGCTTTCTCCGGCAACCGGCCTTCAGAGGCCCGATCATAACTGGTGTTCATCTGCTCGTAGCCCTGGTTGCTGTGGAAAGTCCCGCAAAACGCCTCCGTCGCCGGATATTTTTTCGTTTTCAACCTGGGCAATCGGCGCAGAAGCATGTTGATCTTGAACACCGACCCTTCGTCGGTGGGATTCGGCTGAAAAAATCTGCCCGTAAATTTTGCCAGCACGTTCCGGCCAAAGTTCACCAGTAAAAACCGTGCCTCGACCGCATGCGTGCCGGTTGTTCGGAGTTCCGCGTTTACGCGGTCAGTACCGCCTGAAGGCGGAACTCCAAACGAGCGCGCCGCAGACGACCCGCTTGCGTTCTCTTTGATCTCAAACTCAACGGTCTTTGTTTTCGTTTTCACATCGATCGCCAGCACATCGACATTGGTTAATGTTTCCGCGCCAGCTTTGCGCGCTGCGCGTTCCAGCTCCGACGCCACCGCGCCCATCCCACCAACCGGCACCTTCCATTCACCCGTCTTGTTCCCGATGAGATGATAAAGGAAACAGCGGTTCTGTACGAATGAGGGATCGTGCGGATACGTGAACACGCCGATCTTCGCATCGGTGAAGACGAGCCCGCGCACGAGATCGTTCCGCAGATAACGCTCAATCGCGTTCCCGAGCGGTTCATCCACCAAACTGCGCCACGCCTCGCGCGAAATTGCGTCAACGTTAAACCGGCGTGCCATCTCTTCTTTCGGGACGAGCGGCTCAAGCATCGAATCCCAGACTTGCTCGGCAAAAACGCGCGGTAAATCGTAAAACTTTTTCATCGCCTCGCATTCCGCGTCGCTTCCGGTCAGATCGACAATCGATCTTCGGCTCACTTCCTGCTCGAGGTTGCTCAAAACCAGGGCGCCATGCTGACCGTGGTTCACGTACGGCGTGCACGACGCAATCGCGCGTCTGCGCAGCTCGAGATTCAGGCCGAGGTCGCGAATGATTTTCTGAGGAAATAGACTGACCAGATAGGCATACCGCGACAGCTGTGCGTCATAATCCGGGAATAACCTTTGCGAAGTGGTCGCTCCGCCGATGTAATTGTTCTTTTCCAGCAAGAGCACGCTCAACCCAGCGCGCCCGAGATAACTCGCAGCCACGAGCCCATTGTGACCGGCTCCCAAAATTACAACGTCATATCGGGATTTCATCAGAACGCCTACTTACTCCTACTCATGCTCATGCTCATGCTCATGCTCATGCTCGTGCTCATGCTCGTAATCGAAACGGGGCAAAGATCAGGAACGCTCAACGTCCAACCTCCAACGCCCAACGTCCAATTCAGAAACGCATACTACTCCGCGAAGGGAGCCGCGCATGGCTACTCGGCATGATCAGATCGGTGAAATGCCTTTTAAT
>QHMS01000071.1 GCA_003217895.1 Verrucomicrobiota bacterium | reverse complement strand
GGCGGCGACTGACGCGCTCAACGTCGCGCCAGTTGATGCAACACTTCGAGCAGCTAACGCACTGGGAGGTGTCGCCCCGTGATCAATCGACGACACTAAAATCGCGTCCATCAAACGGGCGACGGCCAGCGATGGTAATTCGCCGGTCAAAATTAAGTAAACCGCCGCGCCGAATGAGACGCGCCCCATCAGCTCGGCGATGTTATAGCCGCGCACGGCCACTTTGTTCGGCTCCACGCGCGTGATGGCGGTATTCCACATCGCGTTTTTGTCGGCTTCGCTCATAAGACTTTGTCCTTTCATTTTCTTGAGAATCTCAACAACTGCATTCGGCAACTCGCCGAAGGCATCGACTACGGTCGCGCCAGCTTCGCGCAGCGCTTTCACTTTGCCGGCATGCGTGCCTCTGCCGCCTTCAATGATCGCGCCCGCGTGACTGAAGCGCGTGCCTTCTCGCGCAGCCTTCCCGCCGATGTACGCGATCACCGGTTTGGTGACTTTTCGATCGACGATCAATTGCGCCAGTTCCTCTTCTTGAGAGGAACCGATTTCGCCAAAGATCACGATCGCTTCCGTGAGCGGATCCTGTTCGAAGATCAGTGCCGCGTCTGGCAAGCGAATTCCAATTACCGCGTCACCGCCGATGTGCACAATGGTCGAAATGCGCACGCCTGCTTGTCCAAGATAGTAGCCGGTACTCGAAGCCATGCCGCCGGAGCGGCTGATCACTCCCACTCCCTTCGGCACGCCCGGCTTGAACCATTGGCGCGCGCTCTGCGCGCGACCGCCGATCATCCCGACCACGCCCTTGCCGGGGCTCAGTGCTCCGAGCGTGTTCGGTCCCAGAAACGTTGCGCCATTTGCCTTCGCTGACGCCGCAATCTCCATCGCGTCCCACAGTGGCACGCGATCCGGCACCAGCACCGCGAGTTTAATGCCCGCTTCAATCGCCGAGATCGCGGCGTCCTTCACACCAGCCGCAGGCACAAAGAGAACGGAGATGTCAATCTTGCCTAACGCGTTCACCGCTTCCTGTGGCCTGTTAAATATCGGAACGCCGAGCACGGTTTGTCCGCCTTTGCCCGGCGTCACGCCAGCGACAACATTTGTTCCGTACTCCCGCATCAAACGCGTGCGTGCGCGACCCTCACGTCCCGTGATCCCTTGCACCAGCACGCGCTTTTTCTCGTCGATCAAAATGGCCATTAACGCGTGCCTCCAATCAGTTCTTCCAACCCCTGAATATCAAGCTCCAAATAGAAACCTTCGATTCCGACGAGGCGGCATTCGACGTCGCAGGCGAGAAGCTCGGAATCTTTGGTCGTGAATTCCTCGTTAGCCACTGCTGCTTCGGGCGCGCCCCCACGACTGACGATCAACCCGCCGGAGTGCGTTTCAACGGCAGCGCGAATTTGCGGCCACTGCGCTGTGTCGATCCACACACGACCATTTTTTACCGGGAGCATCGTGGCCGATGGATCTCTCACAAATTTTGGCACACGCGGCGGGCCCGGTTTCCATTTTGTGTCGCCCGTATTCGCAACGAGTTCTGCAAAACGCGCGGCGATGAACGCTGGCGTGTCACTTTTGCGATAGCATTCGATCGGCGCGCGCAACAGCTTCGACATGCGATGCAAAATGTCTACGGCGCGATCTTCCGTGTTCCCACCTAATCGAATCACGGCGGGAATGTCGAGATCGAGTTCCCAAAATGCTTTGGCCAGTCCGTAGGCGGACCAAAATTGTTCCTGGCTCGCCACGCCAGAGCCGGATCCGAAATAGCCCAAGAGATCAGGCTGAGCGAGAATGATTCGCGCCGCCCGATACACTTTCGATGCAGATGGATTGCCGCTCGTGTCGGTGAAATTCGCTATGGTGAATCCCACGTTGACGATCGCGTCCATCGACATCATCGAGCCGCCGCCGCCCGCGCCGTGAAAACCAACCAAACCTTTGGACCCTTTCGGCGCAGTCGTCGCCAACTGTGCGAAATAGAATGTGCCGCGATGATCGTTTTGTTCCACCGCGTAAGCGATGCGCTCGAGCGGGGTCGCCGGATGATCAAACTCGCGCGCAATCTCAATCCCCAGCTCCGGATGGCGCGCGACTGCGTAATCATCAATCGTGATCCGGCAATCGGCTGCGACGAACTCGCCGCTTTTCGTCAGCATCAGCGGATTGATTTCCAACGAACGGGCTTCGACGCTTCGCGCGGCAGCAAACAATTTTCGAATTGATTCGGCTAATTGCTCCGCGTGCGCCTGCGAAAGGCCGCACACATCAACAGCTTCGTTGAGTGCTGAAGCCTCGGGTCCGTTGCTCACGTCGCACGCGATGCGTCGTATGGACGCAGCGCGCTTTTCGATTCCAGTACCGCCACCGGCAGCGAAAATGATCACTGGCGCCCGCGCAGCATCATCGATGGCGAATGAAAGAAAAAACTCGCGATCGATATCGATCTTCTCTTCGAACAACACCGCTTCGACTGGGAACTGACCGACTTTCATCGACAACATCCGCTCCGCATGAGCGCGCACATCGTCGGGGCCCTTGGCAAAGGCGACTCCGCCGATGCCTGCGCGCCCAGTGGTCCAGGCTTGAATCTTGATCACAACTTCGCCGCCTAATTCTTTCGCTGCCACGACGGCGTCATCGGCACTCAAAACGGCGCGGCCGCGCGGGATCTTAAATCCATTAGCGGCGAGAATGGCTTTGCCCTGATATTCGTGTAGTCGGGCCATTAATAGGTGCTATTTCGGATGAAAACGCCCAACGTCCAACTCGGAAAGCTGAATTGAGCGTTCAGCGTTGGGCGTTGAGCGTTCGACGTTTGTATCGACAATTGGCACCTACCTTATCCGCCGACAGCTTGATAATGGCCGAGGCCGCGTTGCCACATGAAACGCGCCCACGCCCACGCGAGCAGAAGCCAGCCGGATTGGATTGCCAGTGCTTGCACGAGGTCGGCTCCTTTTAAGCGGCCGAGGAAGATCGCGACCGGACAGAATAGCTCGTAGTAAAACGGCAGCCACTTCATCACGGCTTGGACTGCGGACGGCATGATATCGATGGGAAACATCTGGCCGCCCAGGAAATATTCGAACGAATAAACGATGAACACGATGGTGGAGATTTCCAAAATCCAAAACGCCATCATCGCCAGGCTATAGGTGATGAAAAATTGAATGAATGCCGCCATCAATATTGAGATGATAGTCAACACATAGATCACTGGATCGGTCGGCAGCACGATGTAGTCCCGAAAATAAACAAAGATGAGCGCGATCGGCGGCAACGTGACAAAGCTGTAAACGAGTCGGCCGCTCAAAAAAATACTGAGCCTGTATGCCAGATAACTCATCGGCTTTGTGAGCAGCGCGTTGATCTGGCCTTCGCGAATGTCAGCGGCGATTTGCCATTCATCCTCCGTTGGTACGACCAGGTTGCTGACTAAAAGGGTCAGCAGATAATAATAAATCATCGAGCCGTAATCGTAGCCGTGCAGGCCACCGCCGCGTTCTTTGAACACTGCTGCCCAGAGAAACACTGTGCCGGCCAGCGGAATCAGGCCAAACAGCGCGCGCAGAAAATAATTCCAGCGATAAACGAACGTATTCTGCAACCCGATGTTAAAGACCGAAATGTACTTCTTAATCTTGCTCGTGCTCATGCTCGTGCTCGTAATCGAGTTTGCTGCAATCGAGCATGAGCAGAAGCAAGAGCAAGAGCAGGATTAGCTGTCGCGGCGTATCTAGAAACCTCTTGTCATTCCGAGTGAAGTCGAGGAATCCCGTGGTGAAACCTTCAGGTAATTACACGGGATCCTTCGACTTCGCTCAGGATGACGGTGCGGCCAATTGCACCGCCAAGTTGATCGCGGCGATCATGCTGTCGGGTCGTGCGATACCTTTGCCGGCGATGTCGAACGCGGTGCCGTGGTCGGGACTGGTGCGAGGAAAAGGGAGCCCCAGCGTGACGTTCACGCCTTCGTGAAATGCGTGTAGCTTCAGTGCGATCAATCCCTGGTCGTGATACATGCAAAGCACCGCGTCGAATTCTCCTTCAATCGCGCGGTGGAAAACTGTGTCCGGGGAATGGGGACCAGAGAAGAGTGATCGGTGACCAGTGATCGGTGATCGGTTTAGTTCTTCGAGAGCTGGCGCAATGATTTCGATCTCTTCGCGCCCGAGTTTGCCTGATTCGCCAGCGTGCGGATTTAGTCCAGCAACAGCAATGCACGGCGCGCTTTTGCCTCGGCTACGGAGGAAGTCCGCAAGCAACAGACCGACTCGGACGATTTCGCTTTGCTTTAGCGAGCGTGCGACTTTGCGCAGGGGAACATGCGCGGTGACCAGTGCGACGGTGATTTTTCCGCCGGTGAGACACATCGCGAAATTTTTGACGCCGCAGCGTTCTGCAAAAAACTCGGTTTGCCCTGGGAACTTAAAACCAACTTCGTACATCCGGGCTTTGTGGACCGGCCCGGTTACAATTGCATCGAGATCGCCCCGCCGCGCGAGTGTCACTGCTTCTTCGAGCGCGGCCGCGGCAGCACACGCAGTTTTTGCAGTCGGCTGTCCCGGTGTGCAATCACGATATTTGCCGATGATCTTGTAATCGGCTGCGCGTGCAAGACGGTCAGGCTTTAGAGCAACCTCAACAATCTCCGGCCCGACCCCGGCGCAATCGCCCAGCGTGATGCCAACACGCGGCTTGGTCCTTCTCCTGTTCATGCTGGTGATCGTAACCGAATTTGCTCAATCGAGCACGAGCGCGATTACGAGCATGGATGAGGCAAACGCTCAACGCCCAACGTCCAATTAAAATGTTTTGATGTAAGCCTTTTCGCGCAGGCTGGCGATCCAGCGTTCCTGAATTTGCTGCGCTTCCTCTTGGACCAGTTTTTTCTCGATATCAGGCCGCATCTCGGCGAGTGATTTTGTTGTGCCGCCCTGTTTGTCTTCGACTTTGAGAATATAATAATTCCCAGCGTAATCGATGATGTTACTGATTCTGCCGACGGGCATGTTGAAGGCGACCTTTTCAAGTGGGCCAGCCAAAGTGTTGCGTTCGATCCAGCCCCAGTCGCCGCCATTGTCCCGAGTACTGTCCTCGGAATAAACCTGTGCCGTCCGATCAAACTCCTCTCCGCTGGCCAGTTTGCCTAACACTTCTTCGGCCAGCGCCTTTTGCGCTGGTGCAGTCGCGGTATCTTTTTGGCCTGGAATCATGATCATGCGCAGCTTGATCGTCTCCTTGCTGGTGAATTCCTCGCGATGCTTTCTGTAGTACTCTTCGACTTTCGTCGGAGAAATAATGTTTTTCGTCTTGACGTTATGGCTACGCATCGCCTGGACGATCATTTGCTCCATCTCTTTTCGCCTGAACTCGCCCAACGTGAAATTCTGCGCCTCGAGCGTTTTGATAAACGTATTGCGGTCGCCGCCAAAGTTCTCCCGGATGATCTCGTGCATCCGCTCATCCACGAAATGATCGGGAATTTCGTACTTTTCTTTTTTGAACGCCTGCAGGACAAGCTGCCGGTCGATCAAGTCCTTCAGCGCTAGTTCTCGCGCTGCTTTAAGTTGTTTTTCCAATTCCTGGCCGGTGAATTGCGCTCGCAGCTGCTTTTCCCGCGGTGCGGATAGAGTGCGCATTTGAGATATTGTGATCACATCGCCATTCACAACCGCCGCCATGCCGTCCACCTCCAGTGGTTCCTGGGCAAACGCAGCGCAACAAATGGGCAATAGGACAAGCCCGCAGACCGCCAGCAAAGCGATTGCAAATGGACGCGCAAGGTATCTCATAATTTTTTAATCAGTTCCAGGATTTCCCTGAGGTGCTGCTCGATTTTCGCTGCAACTAAACGAGGGAATTTGCCCACGACAAGTATAAAATCCCCGTGCCGCGTCAGCATCAGTTTGCGGTCGCGCACTTCCACCCGAGTCACCCCTGATCTTGCCGCGGCCAACTTGATTTCGATGAGAGCAAATAAATTGTCAACTGCCGGAGGGAACGGGCCGAAGCGATCACGCCAGTCGCGGCGCAAGCGATCCAATTGCTCGTGCGAAGAGATTTCAGCAATATTGCGGTATGCTCGAATGCGCAGGGCCGAGTCGCTGACATAGGTGACCGGAATGAATGCCGGGATTTTGTAGGGGAAGCTGTCAGCTTCCCCTACAGCCACAGCGAATTTTGGCGGCGAAACAAATTCCGCTTCATTGGTGACGACAAAATCGAGTCGTAAATCAACATCCAGTCGAAGCCGCGGCTTGTCGCCTTTCAGCTGGGCCACGGCCTGTTTGAGCAACTGGCAATACAAATCGAAACCGACCGCGATGATGTGGCCGCTTTGGGCTGTGCCCAGAATGCTGCCGGCGCCGCGAATCTCCAAGTCGCGCATGGCAACGCGAAAACCCGCACCCAGCGAGCTGTACTGTTTGATCGCGCTGATTCGCTTGCGCGCAGCGCCGATTGTCATCATTTCGCGCGGAAGAAGCAGATAGGCTTAAGCCCTGTCCTCGGCTCGGCCAACGCGCCCGCGCAATTGATACAAGTCGGCGAGACCAAACTGATCTGCTCGATCGATGATGATGGTGTTTGCATTCGGAATATCGAGACCGCTTTCGATGATCGTAGTGCAAACGAGCACGTCGGTTTTGCCAGCGATGAACCGTGACATCACCGCTTCCAGCTCGTCCGCATCCATCTGGCCATGCCCAATTTCAACTCTGGCCTGTGGGCAAAGATGGACGATCCGGTCGCGCGCTCGCTCGATGGTCGCGATGCGATTGTGCAGAAAGAATACCTGCCCTTGCCGTTCCAGCTCGCGATCAATCGCAGCGCGAATGATTCGTTCATCATAGGCCGAGATAACGGTTTCTACGGGCAAACGGTTGAGCGGCGGGGTCTCAATTGTGGACATGTCTTTTACGCCTACCAACGAGAGGTAGAGCGTGCGTGGAATTGGTGTGGCAGAGAGCGTCAGCACATCGACCAACTTAAACAGCTCTTTGAATTTCTCCTTGTGCAGAACTCCAAAGCGCTGTTCTTCATCGATCACCACCAGGCCGAGATCCTTGAATACAACGTCGCCGGAGATGAGCCGGTGAGTGCCAATGACGATGTCGATCCCGCCTTCACGCAGCAGTTGCAGCACTTTCTTCTGCTCGGACTGTGAGCGAAAGCGACTGAGCATTTCGATGCGCACCGGGTAATCGAGCATGCGTTGCCGGAACACTTCGAAATGTTGTTGAGCGAGAACGGTGGTCGGCGCGAGCACGGCCACTTGCTTGCCGTTCATGACCGATTTGAACCCGGCGCGGACTGCGACTTCGGTTTTGCCAAAACCGACATCGCCGCAGATCAACCGATCCATCGGCCGGGGACGCTCCATGTCGATTTTCGTATCGGTGATTGCTTTCATTTGGTCCGGCGTTTCCCGGAACGGAAAGGAATGTTCGAATTCGGCCTGCCATTTTGTGTCCGGGGCGAATGCATGACCGGGGTGCATTTGCCGCTCGGCCTGGATCGCGAGCATTTGGCCGGCATAATCAAAAATGGAAGCCACGGCTTTTATTTTGGCGCGCGCCCATTTCCCGTCGCTGAGCGAGCTTAACGTCGGAGATTTCTTCCCTGCGCCAACATAGCGGGAAACGAGGTACGCTTGCTCGAGCGGAACGTATAGCTTCGCTTCATCTGCGAACTCAAGGACCAGCACCTCCTGTGGCTGGCCTTGCTGTTGTAGGCCAACCCCGAAAGCGTTCGGGGTTGCCGATTCTGTCTCACCAGCGCTCGACAGGCGATGTGCCTGCCCTACAGCAAATTTTTGCAATCCGAGAAATTTGCCGATGCCGTGTTCGAGATGCACAACCAGGTCACCTTCGTTCAGTTCGCTGAAGTCGATCTGCGCGCGGTGGCGCTCCGCGCGACGCAAATGCCGGCGTGCGTGGGCAGCGAATCGTCCAAATAATTCGGCAGCCGACAGGACGACGAGGTTAGCTGCGGGGAAACAGAATCCACGCGCGAGTGTTCCTTCGACAAAATCTATCCCTTCAACGGCGCCGGCCATGATTTCGCAGAACCGCTCGATCTCGCCCTCGGTCTGAAAGTAAATGACGACTCTGGCGTTGTTCGCGCGCCATTCTTTTAAGCGATCGACAAACTGCGCCCGCTTAGCTTCGGCCAGGACGAGATCGCCAGCCGCAAATTCTCCGATGTCGCAATCTACAAATGCGCCAGAGAAATCCTCGACGTTGCCAGCGATGTCATCCTGAGCGAAGCGAAGCGAAATCGAAGGATCCCGCAAAGATGCCTTTTGGTTTCGCAACGGGATTCCTCGACTCCGCTCGGAATGACCATGCTGTTCGATCCAGCCTTCGCTGATCTGGATGTGCGCATCGGAAATTTCCTCCGGTTCGATATCAACGATGAGATGGTTGTCGGCGACGTAATCTCGAACGAAACCGCTTTGGCCATCCACCGTTTCGAACAGAATATCGACCGACCTTAGATCGCGTACTGAAGTTTGAGTATCGATGTCGAACTCGCGGAGCGATTCGATTTGGTCGCCGAAAAATTCCAGTCGGAATGGCAACCGCGCCTGCCACGAATAGACGTCGATAATGCCGCCGCGACCGGCGAACTGTCCCCGCGTGGTTACTTGCGCGACGCGCTCATAACCGCTATTCGCGAGTTGGTCGAAAAGGTTTTCCATCTTTACGTTTGCTCCGCGTCGGACTTGGGTAACGGCAGATTGGAGCGTGCCGCGCTTTGGCGCAGGTTGACTAAGACTTGCGCGTGTCGCTACGACAATGCGCGGACGAGTGTCGCGCTCGATCTCCGTAAGCAATGCCAGCCGTTCAGCGGCGATTTCCGGATCGGGCAAAACATTTTCTACTGCGGCCAGCTCAGCTTCTGGAAGGAACAGCGCGTCTGGCTGCCAGTTGAGCAAACTTTCGTAAAACAATTCTTGAGAATGAACGCTCGGACAGAGGATCCAAATCGTGGAATCGACATATTGTCGATCATCGGCTGAAAGGCAATGCCACGAGCTTGCGATCACGGCCGCCAGAAATGGCTGCGCCGGCTGGATCACATGCGAAAATCGCACCGGCCATTGAGTTTTTTGGATCGCGTCGAGTTTGCGTGCGATTGGTTCGCTCGCCGCGACGCGTTCCAGAAACTCTGTGCGAATCGATTTTTCCACTGCGAAGTTTACGTCAAATTCCGCAAGAGTTGTAGCCGCGTCTCTTTATTCTTGCGCCTTCGGCGATTATCTAGACATCGTCTTCGGGAGAAGCCGATCCACCAAGGTGGAACGCGTTGTCCTCAACGCGTTCGCAAGAGAACCCGCGGAGCGCAGTTCTTACAGTGCGCGCCCGATCGCTGCGGCGATGGCGCGAAGGCGCGGTACGAGCTCGGCAAAAATCTCCGGCGTGAGCGCCTGGTTGCCGTCGCTTTTGGCCAACTCCGGGGAATCGTGCACCTCGATCATGAGCGCGTCCGCCCCGGCGGCGACTGCGGCGAGAGACATCTGCGGCACAAAGTCGCGCAAGCCGAGTGCATGCGTCGGATCGACAATCACCGGCAAATGCGTTTTAGACTTTAAGATTGGAACAGCACTAAGATCGAGCGTGTAACGGGCGGCCGTGTCGAACGTGCGAATACCGCGCTCACACAGAACCACATTTGAGTTGCCCTCGTTGAGAATGTATTCGGCGCTCATCATCAAATCGTAAATTGTGGCGCTGAATCCGCGCTTGAGTAGCACGGGAAGCCTGCTGCGACCCACTTCTTTCAAGAGCGAAAAATTATGCATGTTGCGGGTGCCGACCTGCAGGCAATCCGCATACTTTTCGATCATAGGGAGATCACGCGGGTCCATGACTTCAGTCACCACAGGCAGGCCAGTTTTCATGCGCGCCTCCGCGAGGAAGCGAAGTCCGTCTTCACGTAATCCCTGAAAACTATAAGGCGAGGTGCGCGGCTTAAACGCGCCGCCTCGCAAAATTTTTGCGCCCGATTCCTTTACGATTGTGGCGATCGACTGGATCTGCTCCCGACTCTCGACCGAGCACGGGCCGCAAATGAGAACAACATCTTCATGTTCGCCCAAGCGCACGTTGCCAATTGCGACCGAAGAGGACCCACGCGAATCGCGCGCGGCAAGTTTGTACGGCTTGAGCACAGGCACGATCGCTTCCACGCCTGGCATCACAGCCAGCGGCTTCTCGCGAAGCAGTGTGTCCGGGCCGATAACGCCGATGATCACGCGCGACGCGCCGCGGCTGATTTGTGCCTCCAGTCCAAACTCGCGTACGCGGGTGACGATCCGCTGGATCTGTTCCTCGGTCGCGTTTGGTTGTGTGATGATGATCATATGTCTTGCAGCGGGATCATCAGAATGCCGCCGCCAGGAATTTTCTGCAAGCCTGGATAAAGAGCCTGCCAAATGAGCTAATTGGTAATCGTAACGGGCGTTCCGACTGAGACGGATCTAAAGAAATTTTCAGCCATGAATTCGGGCATGCGAATACAGCCGTGCGACGCGGGATACCCTGGCAAATAGCCGGCGTGCATGCCCGTCCCTGACACGATGCGCATGAAGTACGGCATCGGCGTGCCTCTGAAGTGCGTGCCAGGCGGTTTCGGATCTTTCTTCACATCGACATTAGGTTTCACCACATTACCGGCCGAATCGACATAGTCTCCGAATAAGGTGGAGGCGTGGTCCTTGTCCTTTTGAATAATCTTAAAATTACCAGGTGGCGTGTTGAGTCCCTCGCGGCCGGTGGATAATTGCGAAACGCCGACGAGCACGCCGGCCTTGTAAAAATAGGCGCGCTGTTCTCCGAGGCTGATCTTCACAGAGGGGCTCCCCTTAACGCTGTCTCCGTCCCAATAAGAGACAGTATCACGCGGCGGACCCGCCGCGGCGCCGCCGTAAACGCCGCCACCCAAGTACTGCGTATTGCCGGAATAGCGAGTGTCCTCGCCGCAACCGACGATGAATAAGACGAGACCAACACAGACAATTACCCGCACAACGCCCAACATTGAATGATGCATAGACTTTCGACGGCGTTCTTAATGCGCAAGCCGCGCAAAAAGTCAAGTGAACGACGCGGCCGCGGCGCATCGATATCGATTGTCGTTCCGAGCGAACGCGAGGAATCGCTGATTATTTTCAATTAGAAAGATCCAGAGATTCTCGACTTCGCTCGACATGACAATTGGAGAACTTAAAGTGCAGCCATGGCTCAGGTAACAATCGAGACAATCAGAAACGGACCTTACATCGTGACGGGCGAAGTGGAATTGATCGACGCAGATGGAAACAAATTTCCCGTCGAGAAACGCATGGCGCTGTGTCGCTGCGGCGCGTCAACCGAAAAACCTTTTTGCGACGGGACGCATTCCAAAATCGGCTTCAAAGCCGCGGAGAACGCGGTGCCGGAATCGAAGGAATAGTCTTTGTCATTCCGAGCGGGGTCGAGGATTCTTTCCAATGAGATTTCGAATTGAGTTCGTAATCGGGTTCTTACTTTCCTTCGCGACGCTTCACGCCGAAAAGATTTCACTTGTTGGCGCGACGGTGATCAATCCGGCCGACGGCAAAGTGTTGCCGAATGCAACGGTGGTTATCAACGGTGATAAGATTGAGCGGGTTGCGATGGGTAGGCAGGATGCGGCCACACTTGGTAAACAGATCGAGTGCGTGGGCAAATTTATTTTGCCCGGCTACATCGACACGCACGTGCACTTCTTTCAATCGGCGGATTTATTTACGCGACCAGACGGCGTCGATTTGAACAGTGTGCGGCCGTACAAAGATGAAGTCGCGTGGATTAAGTCGCATATCGATGATGTTTTCGCGCGCTACATTCGTTGCGGCATCACCAGCGTGGTCGATGTCGGCGGCCCGATGTGGAATTTCGACGTGCGCAAGAAAGCAAACGCGACGGCGAAAGCGCCCCGCGTCGCCGTTGCTGGACCCTTAATCTCCAGTGTTTCGCGCGAGAAACTTGATCTCGGCGACCCGCCAATCGTCAAGATCGAGAATCCACAGCAAGCGCGCGAGTTCGTTCGCAAACTCGTCCAACAAAAGCCCGATCTGGTGAAAATCTGGTACATCGTGGACAAAGATCATCCGGTCGATTCGTTCCGGCCCATTGCGCGTGCGACGATTGAAGAAAGTCACGCGCACAAAATTCGTGTCGCAGTTCACGCGACCGAATTGGAAACCGCCCGCGCGGCCGTTGAAGAAGGCGCCAATGTGCTTGTCCACAGCGTGATCGATAAACCTGTGGACGAGGCGTTCGTGAAGCTCTTGAAAGATCGGCACGTAATTTTGTGTCCGACGCTGGTAGTGTTTGAGCGCTACGGCCGAACGTTTTCGCATCAGTTGAATCTCACTCCCGAAGAACAAAAGTGGGGCAACCCCGAAGTGATCGCGACGCTCGACGTCACGAAGATTCCGCAGGACAAATTGCCACAGCGAATCAAGGAGGCGTTGAGTGATCCGAAAGCTGGTTTGGATCGCATCGATAAGACGTACCAAGTCGCACTCCCAAATTTGAAGAAGTTGGAGGATGCCGGTGTCACGATTGCTGCGGGGACCGATGCGGGAAACATCGGCACGATTCATGGCCCAGCGTTGTTTCGCGAATTCCAGCTGATGAAACAAGCCGGGCTGACGCCGATGCAGATTCTGCAATGTGCCACGGCGAACGCGGCGAAACTTTTCGGCGGCGACACCGGCGCGCGTATCGGCAAACTTGAAAGCGGTTACTTCGCCGATTTGGTGATTCTGAATTCGAATCCGTTGGATGACATCGCACACGCGTCTGACATCGACAGCGTAATTAAAAACGGAGTCGTTTATCCG
>QHMS01000068.1 GCA_003217895.1 Verrucomicrobiota bacterium | reverse complement strand
ATGATCGAGATGTCCGCCCCAGACTTTGATCTGGCCATGACGCTGGATTCCGGCCAGGTCTTTCATTGGCAAAAGATGGGCAACGGATTTGTCGGAATGATTGGCGATTTGCCGGTGTATGTGGAGCAGTGTGCGGAGGTATTAAAAGTTCGCGGTGGCGAGGCGCCGGCCAGATCGCCGCGGCGACCGCTCCGCAGAATCGTCGCGCATTATTTCGCGCTCGATCATTCGTTGGCGGAAATCTGCGCCTCGTTCCCAGATGATCCGGTGATGACCGCTGCGCGCGATTTTTGTCGTGGCTTGCGGATCATTCGGCAGCCGAAGTGGGAATGTCTGGCCACATTCATTTGTTCATCCATGAAACAGGTGGCGCATATTCGCCAAATCTCACTGGCGCTTCGGAAGTGTTTTGGTGAACCACGCCAGATCGGTGGACACCTGTTCTACACGTTCCCTTCGGCACAGCGGATTGCGCGAGCTTCCGAGAAACAATTACGCGCATGCGCGCTCGGTTATCGCGCCAAGCATCTGCGCGCGACTGCGCAGCTGGTCAGTTCCGGCGAATGTAATCTGGAAGCGTGGTCGGCGCTTTCCGATGCCGAGCTTAGAAAACACTTATGCGCGTTGCCCGGCGTGGGAGCGAAGATTGCAAATTGCGTGATGCTTTTCGGCTACCAGCGGCTCCGCGCTTTTCCAATCGATGTCTGGATCGAACGGGTATTGAGGCAGAAGTATTTTCCGCGTCGAAGGAAAATAACCGCGCAACGGCTGCGTGAATTTTCGCAAACGTACTTCGGCGAACACGGCGGGTATGCACAGCAGTACTTGTTTCATCACGCGCGGACGGCTTCGCGGAAGTTAGGAGTATCGAGAGATTCCTCGACTCCGCTTCGCTCCGCTCGGAATGACAAGCAGAAGGATGCGCGGCTGGCAGGCAGGAGGAGCACGAGCATGAGCATGAGTAAGAAGAAGAATTGCTCAGCTGGACAAGTTGTCAGGGCCTGAGGGCTGGGATAATGTTGCAGCCTTAAGCTGAAAAGCGCTGAGCCCAAATCTTTCTTACCACTAAGAGACTGCTCTCATGACAACGGCTGACATTATGCTCGCCCAGCCGGGCAATCCCGAAAGCTTTCGGGACCACGAATACGATGCGCGAACGGTATTGTGGGCGCTGCTCGCGGCGATTGCCATTCACCTGGCGGTAGCGTTCTTGCTTGCTGCCTTCAGCGGCGTCTTCTCGCCCACTGTTCCGTTTGAGGAAAAGCCCGCCGAACTCACCCTCCTGGATCTGTCACCGGCGTCGCTGGTACCAAAGAATTCCGCGTTTATCGAAACGGACGAATCGAAAAAGGCACCCGAGCCGAAGGATAAAACGTTCGAATCAAACGCCAACTCAATTGGAGCAAGCGAAGTGGCTGCCACTGGTGAATTGCCGTTACCGTCGATTGTTAACTCAAAAATCAGCTTCAGAAACCGAACGATCCGCTGAAGCATCGCGAGCGCAATCTGCGTATCGGCCATATAAAGAGCGTACCCGCATCTCGGGTAGGATTACAAACCGCGGGGTGTCTTCTGTAGATGCATTGGGCACACCTCTCGGTAGTTACAAAGACTTTGTTTTGAAGGCGATTGGGTCCCGTTGGTACGTTTTGGTGGACCAAAAAAACGACTTGGTCAACATCGGGACGACCGATGTTATGTTTGTTGTTGGTCGAAATGGACACGTGAAAGACATCAAGATCATCGAAAACACATCGAACGAGGCTTTGGCAAACGTTTCCATTCAATCGATTCAGGACGCGCAATTGCCTGCCATGTCCGATGATGTCGTAGCTGCGCTTCCTCCCGAAGGTTTGCGCATGGAAATCCCCTTCACGATTTTCGTAAATCGATGATCGCCGTCTGGATCATTGCCGCAACGACGGGAATCGTGAATATCGATTTTGCGCGGCGTCGCCTTGCAACGGAAAAAGGTGATGCCGCCAGTAATTGAAGAAGAAATAGAGCGGCTGGCGCCCGGCGAGAGTCCCGAGGTGCTGTCGCGGATCGTTCATCACGATCCTTCGTCGCTGGCGCGGATCACTCGTGTGGCGCTGCAATATTTGCGAGGGCCGCGTTCGGAAAACGTCGAAGCGGTCCAAACTCGTGCCCGCCACGAGATGGTGCGCCTGGAAAGAGGTCTCATCATCCTTGAAGTTATCGTCGGCATCGCTCCTTTGCTCGGACTGATCGGTGCCGTCTCGGGACTCGTGCATGTTTTCTCCCATCTCGGATTGAGCTCAGGCGCATCGGATACCCGCCAGATCGCGCTCGGGATCGCTGAAGCACTGAATGCAACCGTGTTCGGGCTTTCGATCGCCGTGCCGACGTTGATCGGGTTCACCTATTTTTCACGAAAAGTAGAAGTGATGTCGGTGGAGACGGAAACCCTGGTCGTTGAGTTAATCAACAAACTCTATTACGGCCGTTCTTCACGCGAATTTGAAACGACAAAAGCGCGGTCCAAAACGGACCTACCGTTTCCGACACCGGTAGCCTGAAGCGCGGGACCGATCTGAACAGATGAACTTCGCAGTTCGGAAACGGCGAGCACCTCTGATCATAATCGTCTCGCTCGTCGATATTCTGATCATTTTGCTGATCTTTTTTGTCGTTTCGACGACATTTAAGAAGGATCAGCCGGAGGTGCAGATTAATCTGCCGGAATCCAAAACGGCGCAGAAAAAGCCGGGTGAACTCGAACATGCGATTGTGAGCATCGATCAAGATGACCAGCTTAAGCTGGACGGACGCGCGATCGGCGTGGACGAACTCGAAGGCGCAGTGCGCGACTTGCCAGACGCGCGCAGATCCACGCTCGTACTGCAAGCGGACAGGAAAGCTTCCTTTGGCACGATCATCAAAGTCATGGATGCGTTGAAGCTTGCGGGCGTGCGAAATCTGCCGGCGTTTACCAGGGAAGAAAAATGATTCTGCCAATCTTGCAGTACGGCGACCCAATCTTGCGGATAAAGGGCAAACGGATTGAGGAAATTGACGGTCGGATTCGCGAGCTGGCGGCGAACATGATCGAGACGATGCACGCAGCGCATGGCGTTGGGCTGGCGGCACAACAGATCGGTGAAGCTTTGCAGCTCACTGTGCTCGACATCTCGGCAGTCGAAGATCGGCCAAGCACGCTAATATTGGATGGCAAAGACATCACCGATCCAAGGACGGCGATGCCACTGGTGTTGATTAATCCGGAAATCGAGCTGCGCGGTGAAACGGAAGTTGGAGTAGAAGGCTGCCTAAGTTTTCCTGAAATGACCGCGGACATTGACCGGGCGCATTCGGTCACAGTGCGCGCGCAGAATTTGGAAGGCGAGCCAATCGAAATTGAAGCGAACGGATTTCTTGCACGCGCCATTCAGCACGAGCACGATCATCTCGATGGAATTTTGTTCATCGACCGGATGAGTTCGGCGGCAAAAGCCGCATTGTCGAGTCGCCTGAAACGGTTACAGAAAGAGACCAAACGGGGCATTCGACATCGCGAACCGCTCGTAAGCGAAACAACACTGTAGCGGCGGTCTACTCGACAACGCCTTTCTTTTTCAGTTGGTTGTTGTACTGCCATATTTTCGTTAGCATCCGATGCGGCCTAACGAGAAAGAGATAAGCCACGGCAGGGTGTCGTGGCAAACTCGCTGAACTTATGTCGCAATGGGGCCGCCTGCCGCGTGTTCATGTTTACGCTGGTTGGCTTCATTGATTGGTTAGATAACAAAATGCGAGAGTCGCAGCATGTCAGAACGCCCATTCACCGCGAGCAAATAAAATGGCGAACAATGCAAAGAAGAGCAGCGACCAGACTGTAAGTATGCCCCTCCAAAAGGAGTTTCTGGCGAGCAGGGCGAAGAGTATGAAAATCGGGAACATTGTTAAAGTGTAGCGCGGCACACTTCGGAAGAAGCTAACGCTGCAATATAGGGTCCAGCTTCCTGTCATCCACATCGCATAAACTGGCCGCAACCTGACCCAGCTAACGATTGTACAGACAAGGCCAAGCGCGACGAAAAACAACTCTTGGACGCCTACCATTTGTGCTTCATTTGGACTGGGGTAATGAGCACGAACTGCTTGGCGAATTCCCACGGAAGGCAAAGCGAATGACTGTTCGAATGATGCTTTTCGCGTTTGCAGGAAGAAAAATGGATTTCCGCTTGCATGCCAGTTAATCAGCAAATATACCGCGAAGCCAACCGGTACGATCGCAATCCAAAGCCAACGCCGATCCCAGCGGTGGCTTGCGCAATATTGCTGAGTCGCCTCTACAGCGAGGGTAGGAATCAAAACAACACCCGCCGCGCGAGTCATCCAACAAAAAGCGCCCAACAGCCCAGCTAACCACCAGCGTTCTACGCGCGCGGCAAGGATACAACCCAACGCCAACGCCAGAAACAGACTTTCGCCATAGCCAACATGAAGAAAGTATGCCGTCGGAAAAATGAGAAAGAACCATACGCTGCGCATCGCAACGCTGGACGAATGATCAATCTGAACGAGTCTTCGCAGCAGAATGGCTGCAGAAATACCAGCGATGCCAGAGACGATAAGCCCGGCAGCAAGATAATTTCCGCTGATATAGGCAATCAAGCGAATCAACCATGGAAACAGCGGATAAAACATAAGAGAGCCGTCGGCCGCGCTGTATCCGAACTCCGCGATTTCCTGATAATACCCGAAATCCCACTGATCCCATATTTCGAACCATCGGTGCGCGCTTCCTAACCAGCTGCTCCAAATCACCGCGTAGCTTTCAATCGCTATATAGAACAACAGAATCTTAATTCCCAAAACCCAACCGACCACCGTCCAATCCTGCTTTGGCAGCAAGGCCGTAACCCGCCTCAATTTGGCCCTAACTGTTAAGATTTGCATTGTTACCCGCTAGCCTAGGATGACACGCCGATGACTACCGTATCATCTAACGAGATGGAGCTGAACCACCGCTGGCGACGGCGAGTTTCGCTTTCACTTCATCCTTCATAATTCATCCTTCAGATTTTCAGCACGACGGCCAGCGGTTGGCTCGAGCGATTGGTTAGGCTGGCCGAACAAAGCCGGCGGTAACCGGTTTGGACCAAAGGCATCCGGACTTTGGCGAGTTTGTCTTCTACCTCTTTTTTCGCGGATCGTCATTAGGATTAAGGAAGGTCACTCCCGCCGGGCCAGTAAAAGTCACCTGGACAATAACCTCCGTATTTTCCGTCCACGTATAATGCGCGTGCCCAGCCGGAAGCACGAACACACTCCCCGGAGGCAACTCCGTCCCTTTACTCTTATCAAAGCTCTGCCCAAAAGAATTCCAGTAATTCCCGCTTAACACCGTCACCACTTCCGCATACGGATGCGTGTGCGGAGGGACCCTGTAGTGCGGTGGAAACTTCGTCCGTTGCACTATCGTCTCAGCCTTGGTCGGGTCCCCAACTAAGATTACCGTCTGGGCACCCTTGAACACTGGATGCTCGGTCCACACCAGGTCCTCCGCCTTCATCATCTTCATCTCTTGCCCAGAGCCGCTCCCGGCCAGCCCGAGCAGCGCTAAACCAATCAGTATTCGCTTCATATTTTTATTTCATCAGCACAAGCAATGTCAGGCGCTCAGAATCGGTCATGCGGCCTAACGAGAAAAAGATGAGCTACCCCAAGCGGGAGCGTGCGTCGCTGCGGATTGAAAGATCGAAATCATCGAAAACTGGGTAACGCGACGGCTCGCGGTTAGCTCCATCGCGTGGTTAGGCCTTGCTGGTGCCGCGGTTCGCGCCGATGAGGACCACCACCATTTGGCACGGTTCGGAACTTTTATTGCGCCAGGCATGGCGCGTTCCGTTCTGCACCACTGTATCACCAGCACGTAGATGCACTTCCACGCCATCGTCCAGTTCCAACCAGACTTCGCCCGAAACGAGGTACTCGAAA
>QHMS01000067.1 GCA_003217895.1 Verrucomicrobiota bacterium | reverse complement strand
TGTGGTGAAAACGGAACCGGCCGCCCAGGAACGGGCGGGGCCGGACAAGTTGATGATCTTTATGCTTGTCCTGCGAAAGATTCAACGGAATCGGACCGTCCGCCCGACCGTGGATAAATTGCTGCACTTCTGGGTTCGCGCTGTTCCGAATTTCATCTGGCGTACCTTCGGCCACGATCGAGCCGTGCCCCAGCATAATCATGCGCGTGGCGATGCGAAAGGCACTGGTCATATCATGGGACACCACTACTGCGGTCATGTGGCTGCCCTGAGTCAACTTCAAGGTTAACTGGTCGACCACGGCAGTCATAATCGGGTCGAGGCCGGAGGTTGGCTCGTCGCTGAATAGCAACTCCGGATCGAGGGCAAGCGCGCGCGCCAAGCCCACGCGCTTTTTCATTCCGCCGCTGATTTCATCCGGCTTAAGATCTTCAAACCCGGTCAACCCAACCATCTCGAGCTTTCGTTTCACGATTTCCTCAACCTCATCGCCGGACTTGTCGGTGTGTTGCAAAAGTGGCAGGGCAATGTTCTCGCCCACTGTGAGCGAGGCCAGCAGCGCGCCGGATTGGAATAACATGCCGAATCGCAGACGCACACGTTCAACCTCGCGTTCCTTCATAGCTGTAATTTCTTGTCCAAAAAGTTTCACCGATCCTGAAGTCGGTTTCATGGAGCCGATGAGGTGCCGAAGCAAGGTGCTCTTCCCACAGCCGCTGCCGCCCATGATGACGAGCGTCTCGCCTCGATGGGCGTCGAACGAGACATCGTCGAGCACCGCGCGATCCCCGAATCGTCGAACCAGATGTTCTACCTCGATGATCGTTTCTCCGTTGGTGCTCATGATCGAAATGACGAATGACGAATGACGAATGCCAAATTAATGACGAATGACGAATGACGATGACGCACCGTCCATGGCATCGTTCGGCCTTGGCTATTCAGCCTTCCTTCAGCATTTGTCATTTGGCTTTGTTCCTTCGTCATTCGTCATTCGAGCTTCGTCATTCACATCATGCGCTGAAAAAGAAGATCCCTGTTAATACCGCGTTCATCACCAGCATTGCCAGCAAAGCTTGCACCACGGAAGCCGTTGTGGCCTGACCGACGCCTTCGGCTCCGCCTTCGACGTTCAGCCCCGCGTTACATGAAATTGTGATGGTGATCCAGGCAAAGACCACACTCTTGATCATTCCCGAATACAAGTCCCAAGTATCCGCGCTTTCCAGTGCGCGCAGCACGTAACCGGCGGTATTGAAATCGAGGGCGAAAGTGCAGACAGCCCAGCCGCCCAGGATGCCGATATAATTTCCAAAGATGGTGAGCGCCGGCAACATCACCAGCATGGCAATGAAACGCGGCACCACCAGATATTGCACCGGGTTGATCGCCATCACCTCCAACGCCTCGATCTCCTCGGAGACTTTCATTGTGCCCAACTCCGCTGCAACAGCAGAGCCGCTACGGCCAATCACGATCACGGCAATCAGGACCGGCCCCATCTCGCGCAAAAGCGTGATCATCACCAGATCTGGAATGTACATTTCTGCGCCGAGGCTTTCGAGAGAGTGAGCAGCTTGCATGGCCAGCGTCACGCCCACACTGAACGCCGTTAGCGCGACCATCGGCGCTGCACGCACACCGATAAAAACCATTTGCCGGAAAATCGGCGCAATCTTGAAAAATTGGCCGGTAAACGGCGCAATCAAGATCCAGTAAAGGAGACTGAGATTAAGCTGGAGATAATTTTTCACGCAAACTTCGAACGCGCAGAATGCCAAGAGGCGTGCGCGGACGAAAGCCGAAAGTTTAGGGCGCAAACTCGCAGGTTTGGGTAGCGCATGCCTCTGGCGTGCTGGTTTCGGCGTCGCGCCGAAACGAACTTTTTCTGGGCGTTTGTTGCTCCATCGGAGCTGCGAATTTGCAAGAGAGAGTCCGCGAACGCTAGGTGCTTTCGCCCAGGCGCGTGACGCGCCCTACCCAATCAGCCCGCGTTTGCGGAAATCGCCGAGATTACCGCCGGAAGAGCGCTCGACCATGTCGATGGTGAACTTGAGCAGGCAAACTTCCCAGGCGTCGTCCACACCCTGAATCACTGCGCTGAGCGGTTCGCTGGCTCCCTCCACGCGGCTTTTTGTGCGATTGATCACTGCGTCGATCGAATCGCGAAGCGTCTGCTCGCTCAGATCGGTTTTGCGAAATTGAAAACCATACCGAAGCACTGCGATGTTCCGCGCATGTTCCCGTAACCGATCGACGTAGCGCTCCGCTTTCTCGCCGAAACCTTCCAGCAGCAGCCGGCAATAATGTTCCGGCGTAAGAATCTGCGGGCGCTCGGCGTGGATTTTTCCGTTGCGAATGCGGACTTGATCGACCCGGTCCATCAACTCCGAGATCAAATAAAAATTGAAACTTGTGCTGCCGAATGTCGCGATGTTCTGCTCAGGCGCGATAATGACGTGCGTATTTTCAATTGCGTAATCGAAGTCGTCACGGGTCATGGTCGATATGGCAGATTAGCGTCTGCAACAGGGGATTTCAAAGATGAATCGGGTGCGGCGAAATTGGCTAGACCAGAATTACGAAGCACGAATGTCGAATGACGAACTAATGACGAAGCCCATGTTGTAGCGTGCGCTGTCCTCAGCGCGCTCGGTAAGTTAGTTCAATATGTGTCGTACCTCGTTATCCGCTGGGGACAGCGGACACTACAGCACGATTTTCTAGCCCTGCGGCTGCTGTCCGCTTGGCGCTTTTCGCTCTGCGCCTTGGGGCTGTTGCGTGTTCTGCTGCGGTTGCTGTGGTTGAAAGAGCGAAAGATACTGGCCGTAGCCTTCTGCCTTTAATTTGTTCACGGGGATAAAGCGCAGCGCAGCCGAATTTACGCAAAAGCGTTCGCCGGTCGGCTTAGGGCCGTCGTCAAAAACGTGGCCGAGATGTGAATCGCTTGATTTTCCACGAACCTCGGTCCGGTCCATTCCAAAAGACGAATCGCGCTTTTCCACTACGCTGTCTTTCGAGATCGGCTTGGTGAAACTGGGCCACCCGGTGCCACTATTGAATTTATCCACCGAACTGAAGAGCGGTTCGCCGGTGATGACATCGACATAAATTCCGGGTTCGTGATTGTCCCAGTAGGCGTTGTGAAATGGCGTTTCCGTGCCGCATTGACGCGTCACATGATACTGGTCCTTGGTTAACTTCCTTTGCAACTCCGCGTCGCTGGGAACTGGTTTGGTTGGATCCATCATTTTCTCGGCTTCTTTTTTCTGCGTCTGAGCATAACTGAACAAGATCGAGCCGACAATCACCACAAGCGTGCCGGCCAGACCGAGCCATAAAGTTTTACGCGAATTTTTGTAGGTTAATCGCATACTGTTCATCCCTGATTTTCTCGCGCGAGAATCCCCTCTTAGCAGTTAGTTTAATTTACGCGCAATCGCGTGTTCCAGCAAATGCGGAATTACTCTCTCCTTAATTAGATTCGTAACGACAGTAGAAAATGGCCGTGCGCACGTTCTTACCGGTACAACCACGAATGGACACCAATGACACAACACCACGGATTACGCTGATGACGCGGATTCACAAATGACGAAGCCGCGTAAACATAAACCTTCTCCGCGCGCTTTGCGTTGCCTTATACGCGGCGAAGCTCGAATGACGAATGACCGAAATAATGACCAAATGACGAACTTTAAGCGTCGGCATTCTTGGGCTTCGGGCTTCGGCATTAATTCGACATTCGGATTTCGGATTTCGTCATTTCATTCGTGTCCATTCGTGTTGATTAGTGGTTAGTAGCTCTATTTCTAATCCTGCCGCCCGGCTTCGGGGACGCGAATGTAGCGGCGCAGGGTAAGCAATCCAATTGGCGCGACGGACGCCGCGAGCGCAAAGATCAGCCACATCGTTCCCGAGTGTCGCTGGCCGTGTTCCGGACAAAACCTCGCGAGTAACCAGCCCCCAAATCCGACTAGAAATTTGCCCACGAGGAATGGAAGATACGCCAGCGAGCCATATGAAGCTTCCTGTCCTGGCG
>QHMS01000066.1 GCA_003217895.1 Verrucomicrobiota bacterium | reverse complement strand
TCGCTGGTCAGGTTGCCGCGCGTTTTTTCCTGAATCATGGCGAGTTGATCGATGAACATCCGGGCCAGGTCCAGGTTCACTTCGGGCTCGCCCGTTTTTGGATTTGGGATTTGACCGAGAAACAGCGCGGCGTTTTGCGCGTGCATTAGTACGAACTCGATGAACCGCTGGGTAAGCTCGCCGCTTAGGATGGTTTTTTGCACTTCAGCCATGGCTCATTTCTGTTTCGCGGCTGGGGAATTGTCCGGTGGTGTTTTGGGCGGCGGACTGGAGACCGCCGTTCCCTGATTCGGCCTACCCGCCGTAGCTTCAGCGGAGGCGGGTTGCACGGTAGCCAAAACGTACGGTTGATCGCGAAAATATTTCGCAGCCACTTGCTTAATGTCATCGAGCGTTATCGCGTTCACGTCATGTTCAAGTCGCTTGTAATAATCGAAGCCGAGCCCGTAGAGTTCGTTCAGCGCGCATTGATAACCAAAAGCGTCGCTGCTTTGATTGGCGATCTCCTGCTGCCCAATCAATTTCTTTTTCGCGCGCGCCAGTTCTTCTGGCGTCAGGCCATCGTTGGCCAGCTTGTGGATTTCATCGAGCAACGCGGTCTTCACCGGCGCGATTTTCTGCGGATCAGTGCCGAGATAGAATGCAAAGAGTCCCGGCACCAAGCCCTGCATCTGGCTGGCACCGACGTAATAGGCCAGTCCCATTTGCTCGCGAATCCGAATGAAAAAACGCGACCCCAGATCGCTGCTCGCTTCGTCGATTAAGTCCAACGCGTAGCGATCCGGACTGGACAAGCTCGCGCCGCGAAAGCCAACCATGATCACGCCTTGCGCTTTGTCTCTGTGGCTTTCAACGGTTTCCGGTTTGCCCAGCGGCGTGGAAGGTTTGGCGTCGGTCAGGGCAAGCGCGCCAGGCTTCATTTTTCCAAGCGTTTGCTCGACCAGTTGCTTCACCTCGGACGCCTTCACATCGCCAAAGACAAAAACGACGCCGTTTTTCGCGACGATGTAGCGATCACGAAATTCGAGCAACTCGTTTTGTGTCAGTTGCTGCACAGACTCGGCCGACCCATTTGAACGCAACGCGTAAGGATGCTGCGAAAAGAGCGCCTGCCGCATGATGTTACGCGCAACCGCAGTCAATTGCTCTTCCTCCTGTTGGATGGCGGCGATCTGGATTTCCTTTTCACGCGTGATCGCTTTTTCCGGCATCGTGGCGTTGAGCAACACGTCCGAGAGCAGGTCCAAACCCAGTTTCACGTCGGGCTTGGTGACATCGACCGACACGGCGAAGCTGTTATTGCCGGCGTCGCTGGAAATGGAACCGCCCACGGCTTCGATCTGATTGGCGATTTGCTCAGCGGTGCGCGTCTTGGTTCCTTTCAACAGCACCTTGGCCATCAACCGCGTGATACCGTTGTCCTGCGGATTCTCTGCGAGCAGGCCGCCTCGAAAAACCGCGCCCATCGCCACGAGCGGGAGGCGAGGATCTTCGCGCACGAGCAGCCGCAGCCCGTTCGACAAATCAAATTTTTGAATCTCACCTGCCGCGACTGCTTTCGCGCCCTCGGCTTTTCCGGCCAGCGAGCCCTTTGGGTTCAATGAGACGACAGCCAGATTGTTTTCTGTCAGATAAGTCGCGGCGACGCGTTTGATGTCATCGAGCGTCACCTTCTGAACAGCGTTGAGATAATCGCGGCTGAAATTCAGATTGCGCGTGAGCAGCCAGTTCGAGCCGATGTCGGAGGCCTGGCCCCGCATCGTCGTCAGCGCACCGAGATGATGACTCAGCGTGATCTTCTTCGCCTTCTCCAATTCGACCGCCGTAACCCCGGCCGATTTTACCTCGTCCACGATGCGCAACGCCAATTGCTCGGCTGCTTCACGTTTCTTTGGATCGACAGTAGCATCGATGCCAAACAACCCTGGATCGCCCGGCGTGTAAGAGAACGCTGAAATGTTAAACGCCAGACCCGCCTCTTCGCGCACGCGCCGATACAAACGCGAGCTGCGCCCGTCGCCCAGGATGGTTGAGAGCAGATCGAGCGCGGGCACGTCAGGATTTGTAAGCTCCGGGATGTGCCATGCCATCGACAGATGCGTTAGTTCAGTTGCAAATTCCTGGTGCACTTCGCGCCGGCCAAGTTGCGGCGGTTCCGCAGGAATGAATACCGGCTGGAGCGATTTCTCCGGATACGGCTTGAACAGTTCGACGAGTTGTTGCCGCACTTTTTCTGCATCCACATCTCCCACGACGATGAATGTGAGATTGTTCGGTACGTAGCGCGTCTTGTAATACTGCATCACCTGCTCCTGAGTGAGCTGGTTATAGATTTCGAGCTCGCCGATGACCGGGAATCGATACGGATGCCGCTGATAAGCCGTGTCAAAAAGGAGTAGCCCGGCCATGCGATCGGGATCGTCCATGCCCATGGCGAACTCGCGCCGGATGACTTCCTGCTCTTTCTGATACTCTTCCGGCGGCAGAGTCGAATTCATCATGGCGTCGGACAAAATGTCGAGCGCCGTGGACACGCCATCCTTCGGCACATCGATCCAAAAAACGGTGCGATCGAACGAAGTGTAGGCGTTGACGTACCCGCCGACGTCTTGGATTTTTTGCGCGATCTCATTGGTCGATCGGGTCTTTGTGCCCTTGAAAAGCATGTGCTCGAGAATGTGGGACAAGCCCGCGCCCAGGTGCTGATCCTCGTAAATGCTTCCCGTGGCGCACCACGCCTGCACACTCGCCACCGGCGCGGTGTGATCTTCCTGGACGATGATCGTCAATCCGTTCGGCAAAATCCATTTGTGCGCCGTGCTTGGCGGGAAGGTGATGGTGGATGACGCGCCGGGGGGCGGCGCAGCTTTCAGATTGACCATGCCAAACAATAGAGTTGCTAAGAGAAAATTCGCTACTGGGATGCAATACATTGTGAGATCTGGAATGACGAAGGAAATCTCAATGACGAAGCCCGACCCAGGCAGACGTCACTGCCTGTCTTTTTCGTCATTCGAGCTTCGACATTAATTCGTCATTCGTCATTCGGGTTTCGTCGTTTTAGCGTTCGCGCGCAAGCGACTTGTTTCGATGTCGTGGCTGCAGCCCAAGCCACCATTCACTCTCTCGACGCAGCGGGCTTTGGCGCGGGCAATTGCGCCGAAGGTTTCGCGGTTGCTGATTTTGCCGGGGCGAACGGTTTCACAAAAGCCTCCCTGAAATCATAAACATTCTTGAAATCCTCGATCGAATCTTCCTCAGTCTTTCCGAATACCCCTGAGCCGATCAGATTAAAAACCATGTTCCCGACGTCCTCGCAGGAATGGATTCCCCAGTTATCGAAAACTGTGATCACCATGGGTCCGAATTCCTTGAGAGCGTACTTCCGCATTCCATCGAGCAATTCCGGACCGGTCACGTGTCGAACGCTAACGCCTTTAATTTTCTTCTGTTGCTTGGTGGTGAAATCGAGCGCGTCCCGCAAGAAGGCATAGGCATCCCGCTGGTAACGTAAGTCACTGGCAACAATCGAGTCGAGAGCCTCGGAAAAACCAATCTTTTGCATCAACAGAAAATCGCGCGGTTCAAACGCGCAGTGAAAGGATAATCGGCAAAGCCGAAAAGGGCAACTCCTCAGCAAGAGATGAAATCATTTCCAAACAGCGAATGAGGATCACTCGTCTTTTCACCTTACGGGCGAGGCGCGCGTGTGGGGCGCGCCCGCGGCGTCGGGATGCTGCGGGGCTGAGGCGTTGCAGTTGGTGTAGGTGTCGGTGAAACAGATTGCGCGCAGTATCTCCCGCCGGTGTTTAATCCGGTGGGGTTAGCCCCGCCCCAGACGACCATTTCAGTGCCGGTCCAGACTGCCGTGTGAAAGAATCGCCCCGAGGGCGCGTTGGTGGTACTGGTCGCCATCCAACTGTCAGTGCTCGGATTGTATTTACCACCGGTGTTGAAATAATTGATATTCCATCCACCCCAGACAATCATTTCATCCCCAGTCCACACCGCCGTGTGCTGAAATCTGGCATCGGGCACGTTGGTCATGCTGGTGGCTGTCCAACTGTCCGTGCCAGGATTGTATTTCCAGCCGTTGTTATAAAAATCTTGATCGTCCCATCCACCCCAGATAATCATCTCGCTGCCGGTCCACACCGCCGTATGATGGGCCCGGGGAGAGAACACGGGAGGCGTGCTGGTCGCGGTCCAAGTATCGGTGCCAGCATGGTATCTGCCGCCGTTCTCCAAGGGAAAACCACCCATAAATCCGCCCCAGACGATCATTTCGCTACCCGTCCAGATAGCCGTATGACGATATCGACCTTGGGGCACGTTGGTTGTGCTGGTCGCAGTCCAACTATCCATGGTTGGATCGTACCTCCCGC
>QHMS01000229.1 GCA_003217895.1 Verrucomicrobiota bacterium | reverse complement strand
GCGCTCAGGAGCTTTGCCGAAAATATGGAACCCTGCTGATTTCAGACGAAGTGCAGACCGGACTTGGCCGCACAGGAAAGATGTTCGGTTTCCAGCATTGGAATTTGGAGCCGGACATCATTACGCTCGCGAAAACTTTGAGCGGCGGTTATGTGCCGTGCGGCGCAATCGTGGCGCGACGCGACATTTACCAAAAAACGTTTTCGCGGATGGACCGCTGCGTTGTGCATTCGACAACCTTCGGGCGCAACAATCTGGCAATGGCGTGCGGCTTGGCTGCGCTGGAAATTATCGATCAGGAAAATCTAGTCGAGAACGCGGCGAAAATTGGCGCGTTGCTCATGGAAAAAGTCGATGCGCTGCGCGCCAAACATTCCTTCATCAAAGAGGTGCGTGGCAAAGGCTTGATGATCGGCATCGAATTTCACGAGCCGAACGAGTTCAAGCTCAAGATGGCGTGGAAACTTTTGCACAAGATCGACAAGGTGCTTTTTGCGCAGATGATCGTGACGCAAATGTTGAGTAAGCATCGCATCCTCACGCAGGTGGCCGGTCACGCGATGGACGTGATGAAAATTCTCCCCCCGCTCATCATCGGCGAAAAAGAGATCGACATGTTCGTCAACGCGCTCGACGACGTGCTGACCGAATGTCGCAAATTCCCCGGTCCGATGTGGGAGCTCGGAAATAATTTCGTCCGTGCCGCGCTCGGCTCGCGCAAATCCGGCGAACCAAGGCCCGTGTCGGCGTGACGAGAATGTCCTGTCCGCTGGGAACCGATAATCGCTGAGTGTCGGATGGGAGCTAGTTTCGCTTCGATCAGCAGTAGCTTGGTGAAGCCAAGTTTTCGTTGTCGATCGTTGGATCAAGAACTAGATCTTGATCATCATGCGTTTCCGAACCTTCATTTTCGCAATCACAATCGCGTTCCCGATCTTAATCACCCGCGTATCGGCGCAAGATCCGGCGGTTGTTAATTCCAAAACGATTAAGGTGAAGTTCGAGAACGATCGTGTACGCGTTCTCGAAGCTACTTTGCCGCCCGGCGCGAAAGAACAGGTTCATTCGCATCCGGCTTACCTGATTTACGTTTTGGAAGGCGGTCGGTATCGCAACTACGCGTCAGATGGAAAAATTACCGAAGGCGAGTTGAAGAGCGGCGAAGTTCTATTTCGCGAGCCGCTGACCCATGCCGCAGAGAACATTGGCGACAAGCCGTTGCAAATGATCTTGGTTGAGCTCAAAGGCGAATCAGCCAATGGCAAATCGCCCCATCCCTGAGCACGCTCGAGATTTTCGATTGTCGATCTTTTGTGGTAGGCGTACGTTAAAGCCGCCAAGCGGACGCGTGTCTGCGTTCAACTGAATGGAGGATCCAATTATGAGCAGTGCTGTTGCCGAAGAAAAAAAGACGAAGCTGAATCAGCTCGAGCAAATTAAAAAGTTCACCAAAGTTGTTGCCGATACGGCGGACTTTGAATCGATGAAAGAGTTCAAGCCGCAGGATGCGACGACGAACCCAAGTTTGGTTTATGCTGCCACGCAAAAGCAACAATACGGGCATTTGCTCGAGGAGGTGCTGGCTGATCGCAAGAAATCAGGCCTGAGTGGTCACGAGCAGATCGAAGACATTTGCGACCATCTGCTCGTGCAGTTTGGCACCGACATTTTGGAAATCGTCCCGGGTCGGGTCTCGACCGAGACGGACGCGCGGTTGTCGTACGATGTCGAAGGTTCGATCAACAAAGCGCGGCGATTGGTCAAACTTTACGAGGATCGCAAAATTCCACGCGAACGGGTGTTGATTAAAATCGCCTCGACGTGGGAAGGATTAAGCGCAGCCGAGCAACTGCAAAGGGAAGGGATCTTCTGCAATCTGACCTTGATGTTTTCGTTGCCGCAGGCGGTGCGAGCAGCCGAAGCGAAAGTGCAGCTCATCTCGCCATTCGTCGGACGGATTTATGATTGGTACAAGAAAGAAAACAAGCGCGATTACGCGGGCGCAGAAGATCCAGGAGTGCAGTCAGTTAACGAGATTTATACGTATTATAAGAAGTTCAATATTTCAACTGAAGTGATGGGCGCCAGTTTCCGGAACACCGGCCAGATCCTCGAGCTGGTGGGATGCGATTGCTTAACGATCAGCCCCGAATTAATGGAGGAGCTCGCGAAATCGAACCAGTCCGTTGAGCCAAAGCTTACTCCGGAGAAAGCCAAGTCAGCGAACATTGAGAAGTTGGAGCTGGATGAAAAGAAGTTCCGCTGGATGCTGAACGATAACGCCATGGCGTATGAAAAAACAGGCGAGGGAATCCGCAGATTCGCCGCCGATGTGGTGAAGCTGGAAAAGTTTGTTGCGAGTAAGCTGTAGCCGCGGCCCTGTGGGCCGCGTGCGCGCGTCGCGCAGCAACGCGGCTACAGTATGTTTAACGTTGTTCTGATCGAGCCGGAGATTCCGCCGAACACGGGCAACATCGGGCGGCTTTGCCTCGCAACGCGATCCACTCTGCACTTGGTAAAGCCGCTTGGCTTTTCCCTCGACGATCGCGAACTGAAACGCGCCGGTCTCGATTATTGGGAGGAAGTGCCTCTGCAGTTGTGGGACTCCTTCGACGCGTTGCGCCGCGCGCAGCCGTCGGATACCCGTTACTATTTTCTGACGACAAAAAGCAACCGGCCCTATTACCAAGTGAAATTTCAGAAAAATGACTTTCTCGTCTTCGGCCGCGAAACCAAGGGACTCGCGGAATGTCTCCTGGCGGAGAACCACGATATTTGTCTCACTATCCCGATGCATGGGACGCGAAGTCTGAACCTGGCTACAGCAGTCGCAATTGTCTTGTTTGAGGCCGTGCGCCAACAGCGCTGAAGAGTCGAGGGGGTTGACTGGAACCGCCAGCGTACATGTGGCAGCGGAGGCATCCGAAAAAGATCGCTGGAACGTAAAATGAATACCGACCTCGACCGGTCTAACTATCCAAAGGAAAAACTTATGAGAATATTTGTTACTTTGATTTGTAGTCTTGCGCTTTCGTGTATCGCGGGTGCGCAGCCTCCCCCAGAAAAGAAAGGACAAGCCAAGAAAAAGGGTGCTCCTGCGGGGCAAGTTTCGCAGCAGCACGGAAAGGCCGTGGGCAAGCCAACTGGAGCTGGCAAGCCAACGACCACAGGCAAACCAACGGGAGCAGGCAAGGGGAAGGCAACAGGCAAGCCAGCCGAAGTCGGCAAAGCAAAGGGACCAGGCAAGATAAAGACCACAGCGAAGCCAACGGAGATTGGTAAGCCAACAGAAGTGGGGAAAGCGGCAGGAGCGGGCAAAGCAGCTACAGCAGGCAAGCCAGTCAAGCCGCAACACTTTGATCTACCAAAGCAGCCGAACACCGCAAAGGCGCCGCCTGTGAAGTTCCAGGAAGGCAAACACATTGAAGGCAGCGAGCACTGGCAGGGACAACAATATGCTGCTTTTCGTAACTACCACGCGGAATGGCACGATGAGAACTGGTGGCACAGCCATTACCATAACAACATCGTCTTTGTGTTCGGTGCTCCGTATTACTGGAACGCTGGTTACTGGTTCCCTGCATGGGGTTATCATCCCAACGCCTATTATGCGTGGGACGGCCCGATCTACGCTTATAATCATCTGCCGCCAGATCAGGTCATCGCTAACGTGCTTTATGAGACAGCAGCTATCGATCAGCCGACGCTGCAATCACTGGGGATGAGCTAACGACAACTCCCAGTGACTGCTCAGTAGATCTTTAGCAGATCTGCAGAGGAAGCTGTCAGCTTCCCCTGAAACTACAACTGGGCTTGCGCGACACCGATCTTAGCGGGAGATAGTTGCTCGTGCAGTCGCCGCAATTGATCGCCCGAGATATTTACCAGTCGTTTCGAATGGGCGCGCGCCGAATCGAAGTGTTACGCGGCGTCTCGATGGAGATTGCGCATAACGAAGCCGTCTTCCTTTCGGGGGCGTCCGGCGCCGGCAAGACGACGCTTCTTTACACATTGGCCGGTCTGGAGCGTCCTGAGTCGGGAACAGTCGAATTCGAAGGACGGCGTCTTTACAGCGGCGGCTCGTCCTCCGAAGCGCGTTTGCGGAATAAAAAAATGGGCTTTGTTTTCCAAGGCTATTTTCTCTTACCTGAACTTACTGCCTTGGAAAACGTACTGCTGCCCGCATTAATTGGGCGTCGAGCAGCAAGGGGTGAGGCTGAAGAGAGTCTGACGGCGGTTGGACTCGCCGATCGCATGCATCATTTGCCAGCAGAGCTTTCGGGAGGCGAACAGCAGCGCGTCGCCATTGCGCGGGCGTTGACGAATGATCCTGATATCATCTTTGCCGACGAACCAACCGGGAATCTCGATTCGAAAACAGGCGACGCCATTATGGATCTGCTGCTAAATCTCGCGCGCGATCGCACGAAGACGCTTCTTGTCGTCACACATGACACTCGTCTGGCAACACGTGGCGACCGACAACTGCATATCAAGGACGGCGTGTTGCAGTAGCGGCATAATGTCATTCTGAGCAAAGCGAAGAATTTCGGATCAAATCAGGACCGACCCAACGGAAATAGAAAGAGATGTTTCTCCCGCACCCGCGGGATCAACATGACAACGCCATTTTTCAAGCCCCATTTTTGCTGCTTGAATTACGCCAGTAAAGGCCGAACATTTTTTTTGCAATTATGAAAACCAGTGACGCAGCGGTATTAGACGAACCCAAAATTCATGAACCTACTGCAGATGCAGTCGTGGAACCGGCAATTGAAGGTCGCCCGCGGCCTACCGCAGTGGGCATCAAGGACGCGAAGATTTACATCGACGGAAAATTTTACGCGGAAGCGGACGCAAGAGTTTCCGTCTTCGACCACGGGCTTCTATACGGCGACGGAATTTTCGAGGGCATCCGCTTTTACAATGGGCGAGTGTTCCGGCTTGGAGAACACCTTGAGCGTTTGTGGGACTCGGCGCACTCAATCTGCCTGGAAATTCCAATGACCAAGCAAAACATGACCGAGGCGGTTCTTGAGACAATCCGGCAAAATCATCTGCGCGACGGTTACATTCGGCTAATCGTGACGCGCGGGATCGGCAATCTGGGTTTGAATCCAAAGCAATGTAAGACGCCGAGCGTAATTATTATCGCGGCAGCGATCGCCCTCTATCACGAGAATATGTACCGCAAAGGATTAACTGTGGTGACGGTTGCTACGCGCCGCTGCAGTCCCGGCGCGCTGAACCCCGCAGTGAAGTCGCTCAATTATTTGAACAATGTGATGGCGCGTATCGAGGCGGACCTGGCTGAAGCGGACGAAGCGCTGATGTTGAATGACGCGGGCAACGTCGCCGAATGCACGGCAGACAACATCTTCATCATCAAGTGTGGTCAAATCGTTACGCCGCCTGTGACCGCAGGCGCGCTGCGTGGCATCACGCGCTCAGTGGTTTTTGAGATCGCCGCGGAACTCCGCTTCAAAACGTTAAAAGCGGATATCACGCGCCATGATGTTTTCGCTGCTGACGAATGTTTCCTCACAGGAACAGCGGCAGAGATTATTCCGGTTGTGAACGTGGATGGGCGTTCAATTGGGAACGGAAAACCGGGACCGATTACTACGCGCATCATGGCGCGATTTCGCGAGATGACCCGCGAAACGGGCACGCCGATTTTCGAGCAGGATTGAACGCAACCGCCTTGCGACATCTCGAGACTATTCGGGTTGAATCTTTCGAAAAGTTTGCAGTCTAATTAACAGAGATGTTGTGCGATGTTTGCAAATGTAATGATGCGACAGTCTTCCTGACACAGATTCAGGATGGCAAAATGCAGAAAGTAAATCTGTGCGAGGCCTGTTCCAAGGAAAAGGGCGTCGAGGATCCCAAGAGTTTTGCGCTTGCGGATCTCCTGCTTGGCATCGGAGCAGCGGAAGAGATCGAGAAAGGCGGACCCAGCCAAAAATGTCCGATGTGCGGTTTTAGCCAGGCTGACTTCAAAAAAACTGGACGCCTGGGGTGCAGCGAGTGCTACGTCACATTCGCAGAGGGCCTGATCTCGCTTTTGAAGGCAATGCATAAAGGAACCGAGCATGTGGGGAAACTTCCCGAACGCGCGCAGCGCTCGATTGCGCTGAGTCACCGAGTGCGCGCGCTGACCGAGAATTTACAGAAAGCAGTGGCAGACGAGAACTACGAGACGGCCGCCTCGTTACGCGACCAAATTAGACAGCTTGAAAGCGAGCTCTCCAATTCGCCATGAAATTTTCAAGCATGCTTTCTACTGCGGGAGAATGGCTGCGTGGCGAAGGGCCGCATCACCAAGTTGTAATCAGCAGCAGGGTCCGGCTCGCGCGCAATCTGCGCCACCGTCCTTTTCCTGGATGGGCGAAGAAAGCGGACCGCAGTTCGATTCTCGAACTGATTAGGTCGCACGTGGAAGCGCTTCCGGAAATGCAGGAATCGTTCTCTGAAAGCTTACAGGATCTTTCGGCGTTGGACAGGCAGGTTCTGGTGGAGCGCCACTTGATCAGTCGCGAGCATGCCGCCAAGGGCACGGGCAGCGCGGTGGTGGTGAATCGGCGGCAAACACTGAGCATCATGATCAACGAAGAAGATCATCTGCGGATGCAGTCGATTCGCTCCGGCCTGCAGTTGAAACAGGCATTTAAGCTCGTGGACAAAATCGACAGCGCGCTTGAAAGCAAACTGGACTTCGCTTTCGATCCTCGGCTGGGATACTTGACCGCGTGCCCCACGAACGTCGGCACCGGTATGCGCGCCTCCGCGATGCTCCACTTGCCCGGGCTTGTCCTGAGCGAGCTGATTAACCAAGTCATTCAAGCAGTGAGCAAAATCGGTCTCGCGGTGCGCGGTCTTTACGGCGAAGGGACCGAAGCGATGGGCAACCTTTTCCAAATTTCAAATCAGACAACGCTTGGTGAGAAGGAGGAAGAGATTATCAATCGTCTGAGCAAGGTGATTGAAACAATCATCGAAAAGGAACATGATGCGCGTCAAATTTTGCTTCAGAAAAAACCGGACACACTTTGCGACCAAATCGGTCGCGCCTATGGCGTTTTGACCTACGCGCACGCCATGCCGTCGAAGGAAGCGCTCAACCTGCTCTCGATCCTCAAACTCGGCATGGACTTGGGCGTGTTTCCTGAAAATCAGCGCTTGCAGATCGATGAACTGTTTATCGACACGCAGCCGGCGCATTTGCAAAAAAGCTCGCAACAAAAACTGAATGCCGAAGAACGCGATCACTTGCGTGCTCAAATTATCCGCGAGCGTTTGAAACTTTTCCCCAAGCCTGATATTAGTAAGATGGCAAGGGAGCCGGACAATAGTTCGACGACTGCGCCATCGAACGATGAATAATTTCACCCCACGGGCTCAACAGGTTCTGGCGCTTGCTCGCAAAGAAGCGGACCGATTTAATCATAATTACGTCGGCACCGAGCATCTGCTTTTGGGACTCATTAAACTGGGCCAGGGGGTGGCGGTAAATGTGTTGCTGAAGATGGGACTCGATCTTGAGACGGTGCGCATGGAGGTGGAGAAACAGGTCGGCTCGGGACCGGAGACCAAGATCGTCGGTAACGTTCCCTATACGCCCCGTGTGAAAAAAGTTTTGGCGCTAGCCGGCAAGGAAGCCAAGGCGCTCAATCATTCCTACGTCGGCACGGAACATATCTTGCTTGGCCTTTTGCGCGAAGGCGAGGGCGTGGCTGCCAGAGTGCTCAAGAGTCTCGAGCTCGACATCGAACGCACGCGCAACGAGATTCTCAAAGAGCTTGATCCTAATTTCACGCCATCCGAATCGGAGCAGGAAGGCGGCGAGCCAGCTAAGAAAGACGTCAAAACACCGGCACTTCGGGCATTTGGCCGTGATCTGACCGAGTTGGCAAGGAAAGGAGAACTTGATCCTGTAATTGGCCGGCGCAATGAGATTGAACGGGTGATTCAAGTGCTTTGCCGGAGAACAAAGAACAATCCAGTTCTGATCGGCGAAGCAGGCGTCGGCAAAACGGCCATCGCAGAAGGATTGGCACAGGAGATCGCAAACGGCAACGTGCCTGAATTGTTGCGCGACCGGCGGGTGATCACCTTGGATCTGGCGTTGATGGTAGCTGGGACAAAATATCGTGGTCAGTTCGAAGAGCGCATCAAAGCCGTCATGGACGAAATTCGTCGTTCCAAGAACGTCATTCTTTTCATCGACGAGCTGCACACCATCGTGGGGGCAGGCTCGGCCGAAGGCGCAATGGACGCTTCGAACATTATCAAGCCCGCGCTGAGCCGCGGTGAATTGCAATGTGTCGGCGCGACCACGATGAACGAATACCGCAAATACATCGAGAAGGACGCGGCGTTGGAACGTCGGTTCCAGACGATAAAGGTGGATGCGCCGACGGTTGATGAAGCCATTCAAATCCTGAGAGGGCTGCGACCCAAGTACGAGGCGCACCACAAGGCCAAGCTCACAGATGATGCGCTGGAGACGGCAGTCAAATTTTCCGACCGCTATATCACGGGGCGGTTTCTTCCCGATAAGGCCATCGATGTGATGGATGAGGCCGGCGCGCGCGCCCGCATCAACGCCATGACGCGGCCGCCCGACGTGAAGGATATCGAAAAGGAAATCGAAGAGATTCGATTGGAAAAGGAAGGCGCAATCAAGGCGCAGGATTTTGAAAAAGCCGCCGCGCTCCGCGACAAGGAGAAGCAAGCGAAAGAAAAACTCGACGCTATTCTGAACAAATGGCGCGAGGAAAGAGAAGAAAGAGAAGTCGTGGTGACGGCTGACGACATGATGTACATCATCTCGAAAGTCACCGGCGTTCCGCTCCAGCGGATGGAGCAGGAGGAGACGCAAAAACTTCTCATGATGGAAGCCGACATGAAGCAGCGCGTCATCGGCCAGGACGAAGCGGTTACCGCCATCAGCAAGGCGTTGCTTTCTGGCGCGCACTCTGGCCGAATTTATGTTTGGTGATCCCGATGCATTGATCCAGATCGACATGTCGGAGTACATGGAAAAATTTACCGCGTCGCGTTTGATCGGCTCGCCGCCGGGCTACGTCGGATACGAAGAGGGCGGCCAACTTTCCGAGGCTGTGCGGCGCCGGCCATACTCGGTTGTGCTCTTTGACGAGATCGAGAAAGCGCATCCCGACGTGATGCATTTGCTTTTGCAAATTCTCGAGGACGGCAAGATCACCGACTCGTTAGGGCGCAAGATCGATTTTCGCAACACCATCATCATCATGACTTCCAACGTCGGCGCGGAATTGCTTAAGAAACAAACTGTGATGGGCTTCGGCGCGCCGCTCGAAGGGCACGATTACGAATCGATGCGTGACAAAATTCTCGATGAAACCAAGCGCGTGTTTAAGCCCGAGTTCCTTAATCGCTTGGATGAGATCATCGTGTTTCATTCGCTCGCCAAAGCGGATTTACTGCGCATCGTCGATCTTGAAGCCAACAAAGTGCTCGCTCGCATCAAAGCCAAAGACGTCCACATCGAGTTGCAGCAAAGCGCGAAGGAATTTCTGATCGAAAAAGGATACGATCCGCAATATGGCGCGCGCCCAATGCGCCGTGCGGTGGAACGTTTTCTCGAAGATCCGCTCGCGGAAGAATTGCTTCGTGGCCACGTCAAACCCGGCGACAAGGTTGACGTTGCGGCCGTCGATGGGAAACTGTCATTCCGGGTTCCCGAATCGCAACCCCAGAGCAGCGCACCTGCGCCAGCGAGTTAAAGCGCGTTACAAGATCACGCTCGCGGAT
>QHMS01000228.1 GCA_003217895.1 Verrucomicrobiota bacterium | reverse complement strand
TCAGCGGCGAAATTTTCTGCCGCACGCGATCCACCAGAATTTCACCGCCGCCACCCGGGATCGAACCAAGTCCCGCGTTTTTGAATTCGGAAATCACGTCCCGCAAAGGCATCCCGAAAGTTTCCGCGAAATGCTGGAACTCAGGCGGACTGAACCCGTGAATATTGATGTGCGGAAACTTTTCCCGGATGTGATGCAGAAGATCGATATACCATTGGAACGGCAACTTCGGATGATGCCCGCCCTGCATCAGAATCTGAACTCCGCCCGCGGCAGAAAGTTCGTCGAGCTTTTGATCGATCTGCTCAAAGCTCAGAACATAATGATCTTCATCGCGCTCCGTCCGATAAAACGCGCAGAATTTGCAGTAAACGTTGCAGACGTTCGTGTAGTTGATGTTGCGATCGACGATGTAGGTCACGATCTCGCGTCCACGTCCGCCGTAACTTTTCGCCTTAGCTAAATCGCGTTTGGCGCTAGCAAGCACACCAAGTTCTTCCAGCGGCCAGCCGTATAATTCCAGCGCGTCGTCCGTCGAAATCCGTTCGCCCACGAGGATTCGTTCCGTGAGCGCATCTCGATTTACCGAAACCATCGTGGCGCAATTTTACACGCACCTCGCGAATTTCGCACGCATGGAAATTGTAGGGCGACCGCTTCGGTTGCCGTTTTTTGTTTGGCAGGCGGTGCGCCTGCCCTAAAACGTTCTGTCATGCCTCAATCTGTCGCAATCATTGGCGCGGGGGTGTCAGGCTTGACATGCGGCGTCGTTTTTGCGGAGCAGGGGTACCGCACCGCGATTTTCGCGAAAGAAACCGGACAGCAAACAACGTCCAGCGTGGCCGCGGCGGTTTGGTTTCCCTACGACGCCGAGCCTCTGGGGAGGGTCATTCCCTGGGCGCTCCGAACCTTTGATGTACTTGCCGATCTGGCTCGTGTTCCCGTAACCGGCGTTTCGATGATTGAATTGCGCCAATTTTCCCGGAGCAAAGAAATTCAAATCCCGAATTGGGCCATTGCCCTCGGCGCTTCCACTTTGGCGACCGGCCTGTGGCCGGTATTCAAAAGCGGTTTCTCGCTGCGCGTTCCGCTGATGGATACAACGATCTACCTCGACTACCTCGCGAATCGTTTCGCGGCCGCTGGCGGATCAATCGTGACAAATGTGTGGTTCGAAAAACTCGAAGACGTCGATCGGAAATTCGATCTTGTAATCAACTGCGCGGGAATTGGCGCACGCGACCTTGTGCAGGACGCCGATCTCGAACCGCACCGCGGCCAGGTCGCCATTGTGCCGAAGATGGAGAACCTTTCCTGCGCCATCGTCTGCGATGATGCGCCGCTCATGTACGCGATCCCGCGCACGAACGATTGCGTCTTCGGCGGGACAAACGACGTTAGCGACGACCTCGCCATCGATCGTGCAACAACACGGCAAATTATTCAGGAATGCAGCCGTGTGCTGAAGATTGAGAAACCGAATGTTCTCGCCGAGCGCGTCGGCCTGCGCCCATTTCGCAAATCAGGCGTGCGCGTTGAGCGCGAGCGCTTGCGCGATGGCCACACCGTCATTCACAACTACGGGCACGGCGGCGCCGGCTTCACCCTCTCCTGGGGCTGCGCGCGTGAAGTTGTCGATCTCGCGACGTTGTAGCGGCGCTCGTGTCAAGCGCCGACATTCAAGCGTCATCCTCTGCAGACTCGTTAATCGTGACGTAGTATCCGTCCGGCTCCCGGAGTGAAAATTCCCGCGTTTGGGTGTTCGGGTTCACGTGGGACTCCTCTTCGAACCGGGCGAGGAGAGCGCGTGCCCTCTTGAGTGCTATCTCGAAATCGTCCACGTGCGTTTCATCGCAGTTCCGCTGTCGGTCTAGATGGCCGCTTCAGGAGAGCTGAGGCTTTTACTATAGAACCCAGACCGATCGAAGCAGCAAACACGTCGCTTCCCGGCAGCGAGCATCGCGCAGGCATTTTTGATCCGACGCGCGCGAGTCTCTGGCTGCTTGGCGGACACGATCCAGTGGATCCAATCTCTGCGCGCAATGAGTGTGATGTCCGACCACAAGGCCCGCGCTTTCGGGGCGGCCGCGAGAGCCTTCCGCAGATCTGCCGGCACCCTGGGTTCCGGTTCCTCTCCCGAGGGCGCGATCTCCAGCGTGACGACGTCGCCTGCGTCTGCGCCCGCAGCTTCGCGCATCGTCCGGTTCACTTTGAGCCAGTGGCTTTTTTGGCCGTCTGGCTCGAGCGTGGCTCGAAAGTGGAAGCCATTGATCGTGCCTTCGACCGTCGTCATGCCCCGCGACGGGAGCTTCGCACTGGCGTTTTTTGGCAGGGTAAGAAAGATCCAGGAGTCGGCCTTCGCGGTTGGCGCCGGCCGGAAGAGTTTCGCACTGAAACGGATCTTAGAAGCGGTTCTGGTCATTGTTGCTTGGTAGCACTGACAGGAACTTGCAAGTGCGCCTAACGAGAATTAGGCGAAAAAGTTTCGTCTAATCCGGATCGCGCCTTACGTCAGCGCGATGCACTGAAACGAGCTGACGACATCGTCCGGCCCTTTTTCGGCGAAGAAGCTTTCGTAATAGCCGGGGCCAAGGTCCCACGACGGCCCCTTGTAGTATTCGTCCCGATAAAATCGCCAGACACCGCTTTCGACAATCACGCAGCTCATCCGGTCGTTCCAGTAATCGCCGAGGTAATGAAAGCTTAGATTCGTCCGGGCGTAGGACCCTTTAAAGCCGATGTGGTCGTAAAGAACCAACTCAGGCAGTCGAACGATTTCCTTGTTCGGTTCTACTATGACCTTCCCGGCGGCAGAAGCGTGATAGCTCAATGGTCCCAGGTTCCATTTCATGTCGATGACGCACCCGTTATCGGGCGATAATTCAATTTTGGATATTCGTGGCATAAGCGTGTAGGCGGATGGTTTTCGCTAAGTTGACCAGATGAGAAGCGCCCTGTCGAGCAAAGAGATTAACGTTCCGAGTTCCGCGTTCACGCGGCAAGCACTCGCACCCGCACACCAGCCGCCTGAAGGCGGAACTCCGAACCGTCACTGGCTTTTTGCTCGGCCGATGACGCCACACGCAATGCGCGCACCTGAGTCGCCCGCCGGTTGCGACTTCAGATCGTCCGCTTTTGCATGCACGACCACGGAGCGCCCGATCACCGAGCTCTGATCATTGGTCAGCGAGATTTGATGGTCCAGATACTCCAACTTCGCCTTCCCGGAAGCGTCTGCTTCCACATTTCCCATGTCGCCTACGTGTCGCTCGGTGTCATCCGGCCCGGCATGCGGTTTGTTGGTTGGATTAAAATGGCCGCCGGCAGAACTCAGGTCGGTTGCGCTGCAATCGCCGAATTCATGAACATGAAAACCATGATTGCCGGGTGTCAGGCCGGTGATCTCTGCTTGCACCTGTACGCCATCGGCGACTTCGGTAAATGTGACCGTGCCGCTCACCTTGTTGCTGCCGGTGGGATGAAGCACCGCAATTGCTTTTAACGGCGCTGACGACTTTTCCTCCGGCTGCGCCTGAGCGGTGAAAGCTCCGAACGACAAAAGCATCAGTCCAATTAACGAGGCTCGAAATAGTTTCATGTTAGCATCTCTATTTCGCAATCGCGCCTAAGTCCAGCCGCATCAACGATAATTGAGTGCGCTTAAATGCGGTCTGTCAATTGCCCTTCGCCGGCTGAGAGCGCGCAGTGGACACAACAGAAAGTTTGTCCGTCCGCTTTGAAGCGTGTCCGACAATTTTCGTGGGATATCTCCCGCCCTCGCTCAGCTACGGCGTGGCAGGCGACTTCGCTCGACATGACACGCTTACTTATGAGATACTTTCTCAGCGGAGGCGGTTATGGAAATACCAAAACGACTCATCGATTGTTTAAATGA
>QHMS01000227.1 GCA_003217895.1 Verrucomicrobiota bacterium | reverse complement strand
CTGATGTTCATCAATCACGGCCGGATCGTGCTGAAGTGTAGCATGGAAGAATTCGAGTCGCGCTACGTGGAAGTAATGATTCATCCCGATCACGTCGATGGCGCGCGATCGCTAAAGCCATTGCACGAGCGCCAGGTGTTCGGCCGGAGCGTGATGTTGTTCGACGGTGTCGATCGTGGCCAGCTTGCCGCGATGGGTGACGTGCGTCGGCCGAGCATTGCCGATCTGTTCGTAGCTGTGATGACGAATGACGCGAGCAAACCAGAAAACGGAGACCTCGGAATCAAGGAGGAGAAAGGGGTACTGCGATGAGCGCGCATGTCTGGGGAGCGCACGCTTATAGCGTGCTGGTCTCCGCATTCTGCGGAGACGAACTTCAAGTCAATGTCGCTGCGCGGCGGGTTGTGAGCTTTGAAAAAAGTTTACGAAGGCAGAATGCCTTCGCCAGCACGCTGCAAGCGTGCGCTCCCCGGAACGCTATCACTGCGTCATATCACCTAACGAAATGAATGCTCAATCAGACACTGTACCGCAGGGGACCGGGGTCGCCGCACCCGGCCACAGAAAGGCCACGCGGCCGTTTTATTGGTCGATCTGGCGCGAGTTATGGGAGAACCGCTCGATCTACGTGGCTCCGCTAATCGTAGCCGTAGTTGTGTTATTTGGTTTTTTGGTCAGCACTGCTGGTCTGCCGGAGCGGCGTCGGGCCGTTTTGTTACTCGATCCCGGAAAAACGCGCGCTGCAATCGAAGCGCCGTATAACATGGCGGCAATCATGTTGATACTGACTGCCTTTATTATTGGCGTGTTCTATTGTCTCGACGCGCTATACGGTGAACGCCGCGATCGCAGCATTTTGTTCTGGAAATCACTGCCGGTGTCGGATCGCACCACACTACTTTCAAAGGCGACAATTCCGTTAGTCATTCTGCCGCTGGTTACGTTCGCTATCGTTGTTGCCACGCAGCTTGTCATGTTGCTGTGGACCAGTGTGCTCCTCATAACTCACGGCATGAGTCCGGCATCGACCTGGACCCATGTTGCGTTATTTCGGAATTCCCTGGTTTTGCTCTATGGATTGGTCGCAATCGCTCTTTGGCACGCGCCGATTTATGGCTGGGCGCTTTTGGTTTCGGGTTGGGCACGGCGGGCGACATTTCTTTGCGCTGTAGTGCCACTTCTCGCGATTGTTTTTTTTGAAAAGATCACGTTCGGCACTTCGCATTTCGCCTCGATGCTGAAAGATCGTTTGATGGGATTCGCACCGAAGGCCTTTGCCTTTACCATGCACTCGATCGACAGCGCAACGCTGACGCCGGGACAATACCTCAGTTCGCCCGGCCTGTGGCTGGGGCTGCTCTTCGCGGCAGTGTTTATCGCTGCCGCAATCCGGCTACGCCGTTATCGCGGACCACTCTGATTTCGGACGTTTCAATTCAATCATACATAGGAGAAAATAATGAAAATCATCATTAGTGTTAGCGCTTGTTCGTTGTTGCTTGCAGGTTCGCTGTTTGCCTCATCTTTGCAGGAACAAAATAAGGCAGTCGCGAGACGCGCCTTCGAGGAGATCCTCAGCCAGGGACACTACGCACTCGCGGAGCAGCTTTACGCCAGGGATTTCATCAATCACGGCATCCATCACGATGCCAGCTTGGAAGAAGACCAGGCCGCGCTGAAAGGCTGGCACCAGGCGTTTTCCGACATAGCGATTGTGCCTGAAAAGCTCATCGCGGAAGGCGACCTCGTCACGATCTACTGGATTGCTCGCGGCACGAACACCGGGACAGGCAACGGGCTGCCGGCAACAGGCAAGAAAGCGGAGTTAGCTGGCATCACAATCTGGCGGATCGTCGATGGCAAAATCAAAGAGGAGTGGTCTGCGTTTGACCAGCTTTCAATGATGCAGCAACTGGGGCTGCTCCCGGCGAACAAATAGCGATAGAACAGCAGAAAAAAACCTATGTACCCCACCGTCAAAGCCGCGCGCATCGCGGGCGGAATCTATCTATTGATGGTGCTCACGGCTCCGTTCAGCCTGATTTATGTTCCCAGCAAACTCATTGTTCGTGGCAACGCCTTAGCCACTGCCGACAACATTTTGGCGCACGAGACGATGTTTCGATTGTCGATCTTCGGCGACCTTATCGGTCACGTGATTTTCATTTGTCTCGCCGTCGCCTTGTATCGCCTGCTCAGCAACGTGAACAAAACATGGGCGATACTGATGGTGAGCTTTGTTTTGGTTTCTGCCGCGGTCGGATTTCTCAATGCTCTGAATAATATTGCGGCAGTTATTCTCTTTCGCGGAGGCGAATTTCTCGACGTAATCGACAAAACACAGCGTGACGCGCTCGGGATGCTGTTTGTGCGTTTGCACAGCCAGGGAGAGTTCATCAGCGAGATTTTTTGGGGCGTGTGGCTCTTTCCCTTCGGCTTGCTTGTCTATCGGTCCGGATTCCTGCCTCGCTTGCTTGGCGTGTGGCTGATCGTCGCGTGCTTCGCTTGGATTGCGCTGAGCATTACAGCGTTATTCTTCCCCAGTCACTACGGCGCCGCTTTTACTTGGTTGCAGCCGGCCTTCTTCGCCGAGATGGCGATCATGCTCTGGCTTCTGATTCGAGGCGCGAACCTGTCAGCGTTGCCAGCCGAGGCTATCTGACTTGTTAGGCAAATGAAAATCAAACGTGTACTTAAGTGGAGTTTCCTTGTAATTCTGATCGTGCTCGTTGGCTGGGTGTTCGTCGCCTATTGGACGTCCACCAATGACTGCGATCGCTACACTCCTACTCCGAATAATCCTATGAAAGCTATTGTTTATTGTGAATACGGTCCGCCCGAGGTTTTGCAGCTCAAAGAAATCGAAAAGCCGACTCCGGCAGACAATGAGGTCCTCGTCAAAGTACGCGCGGCGGGAACGAATCCCTTGGATGGAATGCATACCGGCCGCGCTCGCATTGTCAGCGGATTGCGTAAACCGAAACTCACGCGAGCGGGCACTGACTTCGCCGGCATTGTTGAAGCGATCGGCAAAGACGTAACCGCATTCAAACCGGGTGACGAAGTGTTTGGCGCGAAAACCGGTGCGTTTGCAGAATACATCTGCGTTCGTGACGATCGCGCGATTGTCCTCAAGCCGGCGAACGTCACGTTCGAGGAAGCGGGCTCCGCGGCGGTTGCGGCGATTACGGCGTTGCAAGGGCTGCGCGATAAAGGAAAGCTGCAAGCCGGGCAAAAGGTTTTGGTCAACGGCGCATCGGGCGGTGTCGGAACGTTTGCGGTCCAAATTGCGAAAGCATATGGCGCTGAGGTGACCGGCGTCTGCAGCGCGCGCAATGTCGATCTCGTGAAATCAATCGGCGCCGACCACGTGATCGACTACACGAAAGAAGATTTCACCAAGACTGATCGGCGCTACGACGTGATTTACGATCTGGTCTGCAATCATTCGTTTTCCGAACGACGGCAGATCTTGAATCCAAACGGAATCTGCGTCATGGCCGGCGTCGGCGGATCTGGCTGGCACGATGGAATCCTCGGACGCATGGCCGGCGAGCTTTACGCGTACGGGCGGTCACGATTCACCAGTCAAAAGTTTGTGACCTATCTCGCCATGTTGAACCAAAAGGACATGACCGAGCTGGCCGCATTGATGCAATCTGGAAAAGTAAAAGCGGTCATCGACCGGACTTACAAATTAAACGACCTCGCGGCGGCGGAACGATATCTTCAGGAAGGACACGCTCGCGGAAAAGTCGTGGTAACCCTGGACTAATTATGAAGATAAAGCGCGTCCTGAAATGGACGTTCGGTTTGCTTCTGCTCGCTTTGTTTATTTGGTTCGAAGTCGCCTATTGGACATCGAGCAATAATTGCGATTCAAAGACCGGCCCGCCGGCGCATCCGATGAAAGCGATTCGCTATTGCGAATACGGTTCGCCGGATGACGTCCTAAAGCTTCAAGAAGTCGAAAAGCCGATCCCTAACGACGACCAAATTCTCGTGCATGTTCGCGCTGTTTCCCTCAGATTTTTCGACGGGGGCATGCTTCAAGGCGGTGTCGGCAGGCTCATCTTCGGACTTCGCAAGCCGAGAAACACTTGTCCGGGATCTGACTTCTCCGGAACAGTTGAAGCGGTTGGCAGGAACGTGACCGAGTTTCAGCCGGGCGAGGAAGTTTTTGGAGTACGGGCAGGCGCTCTCGCCCAATATATTTGCGTCAGGCGTAACGGAGCGATGGTTTCGAAGCCGAGCAATCTCAGTTTCGAACAAGCTGCGTCGGTCCCGACCGCACTTGTCGCTTTACAAGGTTTGCGCGACACAGGGCATGTCAAAGCAGG
>QHMS01000070.1 GCA_003217895.1 Verrucomicrobiota bacterium | reverse complement strand
GGTCATTCCCACTCCGAATTTCGTGAGCGAGATGCGAATTTCTTCCAGTGATGAGGCGTTATCGGCTTTCAAAATCTCCTGCGTAATTGTTCCGGTGTATTCCGGATAGGCGTCGATTTGTCCGCCGCGCAGGGCTTGCCAGAGAATGATTGTGCCGCCCATGCCCTGGCGATGTTCGGCCGGGATGCCGGCATCATTCAGCGCGCGCTTGGCAATTTCGCCCAAGACATAGGATTCGGTGAATTTTTTCGAACCGATGACAACCGGATTTGCTGATCCGACTGTTACTCCGAACAAAAGAATCGCGGCCGCAACGGTCAAGCAGCGGCGGCCTCTACTCCGCCGCGGGTCTCGGCCGGTTGGGAAACCGCCGCTCCTTGATTGGCGACGCAATTTCATGTGAGCGCGATTCCGCGGTGCGCGTTGATGAATTCCGACACAAACCGGCCCGCGGGTTTGTCGCGGAGATCGGAAACCGTACCTTTTTGCACCACTCGGCCTTCGTTCATGAGCACGATTTGGTCACCGAAATAGATTGCTTCCGCCAAATCGTGAGTGACAAAGAGGACTGTTTGCCCCAGGCACGCGAAAATTTCCTTGAGATCCTTTTGCAAAGAAGCGCGCACCAGCGGGTCCAAAGCGCCGAGCGGTTCGTCCAGCAAGAGGAGCTCCGGCGAAAGCATCAAAGCGCGCATCAAGCTGACGCGCTGCCGTTGGCCACCTGAAAGCTCGATAGGATATCGCAGGAGCAGGCTGCCGGAAAATCTTGTGAGCTCGCATAATTCAAGCAACCGCTTTTGCATTTCCTCGTGGGATTTTTCAACGTGACGCGCCATTAACAGTACATTGGCGCGCGCGGTCAGGTGCGGGAACAGACCGCCTTCCTGGATGACGTAACCAACCCGGCGGCGAAGGGCGCCGATATTATCGGGCGTGATCAATTCGCCGTCGAACTCGATTGAGCCAGAATCCGGCTCAATTAAATGAATGATTAACCTCAGCAAAGTTGATTTGCCGCACCCGCTTGGACCAATTAGTACCGTGGTCTTGCTGCGCTCAATCGAGAGATTTGTCGAATGCAACGCAGGTGTGCCGGCGTACCGCTTGCTCACATTTACGAGTCGAACTAGCGCGCTCATTGGTGTAGCCACGGCTCTTGACCGCGGCCGCGATCAACGATCCCGGCTACAGGTGAAATAGAGAACACCAAACAAGCGCGCATCATCACTCCACATCCGAACAAACTCGAATCCCGCTTTGCCGGCGAGTGCGGCAAACTCTTCTGGTGCGTATTTGTACGAAAACTCAGTGATGATTTTTTCGCCACGGCGGATATGGAACTTTTGTTCGTCAAGGTGAACAAACTGGTCGATTTCGCTGATCAGGTGCATTTCAATTCGGCCGGCGCTTGAATTATAGATCGCGAGGTGCCGCCATTGGTCGAGGTCAAAGTCTGCGGCAAGTTCGCGGTTCACGCGCTCCAGCAAATTCAGATTGAATTGCGCGGTAACGTCAGCGCTGTCGTTGTAAGCAGCTTCGAGCACACGCTGATCTTTTTTTAAATCAACGCCGATAAGCAGTCCGCCACCTCGACAGGAGAAATTGGCGATTCGGCGCAAAAATTCCAAGGCTTCGGTCGACTCGAAGTTGCCGATGGTCGATCCCGGAAAATAGACAATGTTGCGCGTTGCTTTGCGGCTTGACGAAGGCAGTACCACCGGTTGCAGGTAATCAGCGCAGACTGGCAGGATTTCCAGGTCCGGAAAGATTTTCCGGAAAAGGACCGTCGATTCGCGTAATTGCTTTTCCGAGATATCGACGGGGATGTAAACAGCGGGGCGCTCCAGCGCTTCGATCAAAATACGAGTCTTGGTACCGGCGCCGGTACCGAGTCCGATCAGTTCGATGTCTGGTCCGAGGTGCGATGCGATGTCGGCGCGATTTCGATCCAGAATGTCGATCTCGGTTCGGGTGATGTAATATTCCGGCAGGTCGCAAATTTTTTGAAACAACGCCGCACCGCGCTCATCGTAAAAATATTTGCAGGGAAGCGCACGTGGATTGCTGGAAAGACCAGCGATAACGTCTGTAAGAAAATCTGACGATTCCGGCGTGGAAATTTGCTGCGACAAGGTTAGGGAATCTCCGGTCATTTTGGCATTGAAATCGGCGCGCGGCGGTCGCGCCCTACCAATTCACCGTGGATCGCGTGCGAGCCTGATTCCTGTAAACTGCCAGCGTTTTTCTGGCTGAAAGAAATTGCGGTAGGTGCGCCGGATATGGCTGCGTGACGTGGCGCAGGAACCGCCGCGCAAGACGTATTGGTTGCACATGAATTTGCCGTTGTATTCGCCGAGCGCACCGGGCACGGCGCGATAACCGGGATAAGGCGAGTAGGCGCTGCGCGTCCATTCCCACACGTCGCCAAACATCTGGTGAAGGCGTTGATTGTGTTCAGAGGTGAGCAACCCACGCGGGTGAAAAATTTCGTCTTCGACAAAATTTCCTTCGATCGGGCAATCCAATGCAGCGCGCTCCCATTCGAACTCGGTCGGGAGGCGCGCGCCTGCCCAAGTTGCATAGGCATCGGCTTCGAAATAACTGACGTGCGTCACGGGCTCGGATTCATCAATGGGGCGAAAGCCTGAGAGCGAGAAGTGCGACCAGCTGCCGTCGTGTTTTGTCCAATAAAGCGGCGCTTGCCAGCGTTGTTCGTTGACCGTCATCCATCCGAGCGATAACCAAAATTCCGGCCGGCGGTAGCCACCATCTTCGACGAATTTGATGTATTCGCCGTTTGTTACCGGTCGTGACGCGAGCAAAATCAGCGGCTGGATGTCGATCTTGTGATTGGCGATCTTACGTTCGCGGAAAACCGGATAGAGGGGATTCTGGGCGAAGACGTGTTTGATGTCGGTGATGAGCAACTCCTGGTGTTGTTGCTCGTGGTGAATGCCGAGTGTGAGAATTGGTTCGATCTCGCGGAACAATTTCTCGTCGGCATTGGAAATCAGATCGTCAATATCCGCATCGACGGACGCGCGATACTTTTTCGTTTCTTCAACCGTCGGCCGAGAAATCAAACCGCGAAGATCGCGCCGATGCATCGCACCCGCGGCGTTGTAGTAGGAATTAAAGAGATAAGCGTACTCAGGAATTTCGGTCCGATATCCCGCGAAAAACTTTTTCAGAACAAAGGTTTCGAAAAACCAAGTGGTGTGGGCGAGATGCCACTTGGTTGGACTGACGTCGGGCATTGATTGGACGACGTAATCTTCCGGTTCAAGGCCCGAGCACAGTGCGTTCGTAAATTTTCTGATTCGGCGGAAACGAGCCAGCAAGGAGTCAACATGCGCCCGGCTCGAATTCAAATGAGATTGTTTCGCCGCTGCCGTGTCGGTAGCGGCGTCTGCTGAGGCGAGGCTCAAAGAATTTCTCCCTCTTGTTCGAGTTCTTCGCGACGCGCTTCGAGCATCTGGTCGTGAGCCGCCTCCTCGATGCCGTCAATTACGCAATGCTCACCGACCGTTTCTTCTTCTTCGGTACCGGGACGCGGTACGCGGTGACCCTTGGAGCTGGCAATCATACTCCATTCTTCCGTTAGATCGGCATTATCCGGAGTCTCCTCGGGCGGTACATTATTTTCCTCGCCCATCAATTCCCGGCGCGCCTGTTTCCAGTCCGCTTCGGTAAACTTATCCGGGTCGCGCTCGTCGATCATCGCGATTTCTCTCGCGCGTTTTTCCACCTCCTCTGGTGACGGTGCGCCGAGCCCGTTGCCGTGCAGCTCGATTTTTCCCGGGCGAGGTTGTGAGTAATCATTCATAACCAATAATTTGAAAGGCCACGGCGTCCTGTTCGCAATTACACTGTGGACTACAGATTGAACGCTTGCAATACAAGCGATAAAAGAGTTACCCGCGTTTCAAAATGAATAGCCAAGGCTTCGTACAACTCCCAGAGGGCGCTGTTGTTGCTTTTCAAGAATACGGCGTTCCAAACGGAGTGCCGGTGATGTTTTGCCATGGCTGGCCGAGCTCATGCACCATGGCGCGACTCACAGATGAACCAGCACGTGATCTCGGTATTCGCATTATTTCACTTGATCGGCCAGGCATCAGTGGCTCGAGCTTGCAACCTGATCGCAAGTTGAGCGATTGGCCGCGCGTTGTAGAACGAATCGTTGAGCATCTCGGTGTCCGCGAGTTTCGAATTCTCGCGATATCTGGCGGCGCACCGTACGCTTATGCGACGGCTGTGGCGATGCCTCAACGGGTGCAGGCAATCGCAATAGTAGGTGGCGCGCCTCCAATGGCAGAACTCGTCGCCGGGGAAGGATTGCTTCCGCTTTATCGCTGGATGCTGGCACTTTATCGAACCCGACCGCGACTTTTGCGAAGATTATTTCATTTGGTGCGGCCGGTTCTGTCGTTGCGGCCGCCTGTGCGCTTTCGTCCGCTGCTGTTAAAAATGTTAATGTTGCGGCAGTGCGACGCAGAAAGCTTGCGTGACGCAGCGGCGTTCGAAGCTATTTTTGAAAGCCAACGGCGCGCGTGGCGCAGCTCCGCTGAAGGTGTAATGGCTGACGCGCAGATTTACGCGCAGCCGTGGGGCTTTGCCATTGAAGACGTACCTGTTCCGGTACGGCTATGGCATGGGAAAGAGGACCGCGCGTTCTCCGTTCACTTGGCCGAACAGGTCGCAAAGCGTCTGCCCAACTGCAAAGCGCGTTTTGTTGATGACGCCGGGCACTATTCGCTTCCGATCCGCCATATGCGCGAGATCTTGAAGGATCTCATCTGTAATGCCGACGGACATTGGCCCGACAAGACCTAAGTAGCTGCCGCGCGTTTTTCGAGAATGTAATCGTGAATCGTATTTACAGTTCGAAGAGCTTTGCCAGCTACGTCGGAGCTGGGCACACCGACACCAAATGTTTTTTCCATGCTTACCACCAGTTCCAGCGCGTCGATGGAATCCAGGCCGAGTCCGTCTGGGCCGAAAAGTGGTAAATCATCGCCTATCTGCTCAGGAGTAACTTGCAGCATCAGATTTTTCACAAGCATCTGCTTAATTTGGGCACGCAAATCAGGCTCGGACATAAGCGAGCCGCGATTTTGCCGTAAATCGCGGGCCACGTCAAACGTGGTCGGCCTTGTCTCCAGGAGTGATTGACTGATTTGGATCTGGCCGAGCTGCGGTGATCGCAGGCTGAGTTTCGCTTCGCGCCACAGTCGATTCCGCGGGTTTCACTTCGGGCTTGGCGGGGTCTGTGTCAGACTTTCCGGCCTTATGCAGCTCGTCGCTGAACTCGTCCTTTGCCTTTTGAAACTCCTTTACCGCCTGGCCCATTCCGCGGGCCAGTTCCGGCAGTTTCTTTGCTCCGAACAAAACCAGAATAATCAGCAGGATGACAATCAAGTCCGGCCCTGCCAAGTTCATGAAGCTGGCGATGAAGCTCATAGCAACTCCAACATCAGACCGTTTTCCCGACTTGCAAGGGATTTCAGACTACCAAAGGGCACCTTTGATAGGGGTGGACTGATCCGCCGTGCCTTCCAATGGCCATCCCTGTCAGGCACCGAAATTTGACACGCAAGTGCTACTATGGGAGAAGATTAATCCACCTATGCGCCCTATTTGGAAAGGCAGTATCAGCTTCGGCTTGGTCTATATCCCGGTGGCAGTTTACCCGGCCACGCGTGAGGAGAAGCTGAGTTTCCGACAACTGCGTTCAAGCGATCTCAGCCCAATCAGATACAAGAAGGTGGCAGAAGCCGACTCGAAAGAAGTTCCAGCCGATCAAATCGTGAAGGGCTTTGAATACGAGCGCGGCCGTTATGTTGTTCTAAAGGATGAGGACTTCGAGAAAGTGCGGATCGAGTCCACGCATTCGATCGACATCACCGATTTCGTGGATTTGGAACAAGTCGATCCGAAGTTTTTCTACAGGCCATATTTCCTTGAACCGCAAAAGGGTGGGGAAAAAGCCTACGCAGTTTTGCACAAGGCACTCAGCGGAACAGGCAAGATCGGTATCGCCAAGGTAGTGATCAGCAACCGCGAGCATCTCGCCGCTGTGAAGCCCGACGGCTTGTTCCTGATTCTCGAGCTGATGCATTTCGCAAGTGAGATTTTGAGCGCGGATGTTCTGAAGAATGGCTCCGCGACAGCTGTTAGTGATAAGGAATATAAAATGGCGCAAGCGCTCATCGAGAGCATGACCCTTTCCTGGGAGCCGGAGAAATATCGGGACGAATATCGGACGGCATTGATGGAGATCATCGAACAAAAGGCGCAGCACAAAGAGGTCACTACGAAAGCGCCCGCTCCTCCAGTGCCGACTAACGTCGTCGATCTAGTTAAGGTTTTGCAAGACAGCCTCAGCCGGACGCAAGCAGTGAGGCAAAAACGGAGCACTGCTCGACCTGCTAGTCGTCAATCCACCAGTGCGCTGGTCAAACAACGCCGACGAGCAGGTGCTTTGGGATAATCGCGCCCAAGTGCCGTTGCAAATTGTAGGCTCTGCATTATAGTCAGCACTCCTTTATGGCCAAGACTGCCTGGATCAATCGCAATGAGCGGAAACGTGCAACGGTGAAGAAATACGCCGCGTTGCGCGCGGAGTTAAAGGCGAAAAAAGATTATGCCGGCCTCGCGCAGTTGCCGCGTGATGCCAGCCCCAGCCGTGTAGTAAACCGATGTGAAGTCACCGGGCGCAGGCGCGCTTTTATTCGCCGGTTCAAGATGTCGCGCCTCACCTTTCGTGAACTGGCTTCGCAAGGGCTCATCCCTGGCGTAACCAAGTCCAGCTGGTAAGCCAGGTTCGAGATTTGATTTCGGATGCCAGATCGCGCATCCGACCTAATGAATATCCCCCTCATATTTCTGCCGGCAATGATGCTCGGAAGCGTCGCACCCCATTGGGATCCGCCAATGCTGGTCCTTGGAAAGCTGGCGGCGATTGCCGCGCTTGTCGCGTTGAATGCATTCTTTGTCGCCTGCGAATTTTCGATCGTGAAAGTGCGCACGACTCAGCTCGACGCGCTTTTGGAACAGGGCAATCTGCGCGCACTTTTCGTCAAACACGTTCGCGCACATCTCGACGCCTACCTTTCGGCAACGCAACTAGGTGTGACATTGGCCAGCCTCGCGCTCGGGTGGATTGGTCAGCAATCGCTGGTGTCGATTCTGCAGCCGGTCCTCGCCGTTGTGCATATCCACTCTTACGCTGTAGCAACTTCGATCGCTATCGCGCTCGCTTTCGCTGGCATCACTTTTTTGCATATCGTGTTTGGAGAACTAGCGCCCAAATACATTGCGATTTCCGATCCGTTGCCGGTAGCCCTTCGCCTGATGCGACTGCTCGGCGCGTTTTATGTTCTATTTAAACCGGCGATCTGGATCCTGAATAAATCTTCCAATTTTCTGTTGCGTAGAGTGCTCCGGCTTCAAGCGATTCGCGCGAGCGAGCTTGCGCACAGCGAGGAGGAATTGCGGTTAATTCTTGAGCAAAGCGAAAAATCCGCGGACGTGACTCCGCTTGGCCGCGAACTTGTCTTTAACGTGCTCGACCTGCGCGACCGCGTCGTGCGCGATATCATGACGCCTCGGGGTGAAATCGTTTACCTCGACTTGGAGGATGATTTCGAAACCAATGTGAAAAAGGCCATCGAATCTCGTCACACGCGTTTTCCGCTGTGCCGCGAAAATCTGGATAACACCATCGGGCTCGTTCATATCAAGGAATTCCTGCAAATGATGCGCGATCCGCATCCCGATTTGTTGAAGATAAAGCGCGATTTGGTTCCGGTGCCGGAGATGATGCCGCTGGAGACGTTGCTCAAGTTATTCCTGAACAAGCATGCGCACCTGGCGATCGCGGTAGATGAATTCGGCGGCACTGTTGGCATGGTCACACTGGAAAATGTGCTAGAGGAGTTGGTCGGCGATATTCAGGACGAGTTCGATTTCGAGAAGGAAGAATTCAGCAAAATCAGCGCAAACGAATTCAGCGTGGACGGAGCGCTAGGACTTTATGAACTGAATGATCTGGTGAAACTTGAGCTGGAGAGCGCGGACGTGAGCACCATCGGCGGTTATGTTACTCATCTGCTCGGCCACCTGCCGAAGACGGGCGAGCAAGTCAAGATCGACAATTATCTGGTCACTGTTTCACAAGCCGATAGTCGCCGCGTTAAACAACTTCACTTTAAAAGATTGAGCGACGTCGCCGCGCACACGCCGACTTCCGAGAGGGTCTAATCGGGTATTCATCCCGCCGCGGCATTGCGAGAGACGTTGTCGTAATAAAGACGCGACTGTTTTGGCATACTGAAGCGTTGCAACAATTGTGGTGTGCAATTTCGCGCCTAGCGCCCAGCTATGTAATGATAGAGCGATATCTAGAATTGCCTGAGTTATGAACCGATCCAGGAGCGTTGTAGTGCGGGAACCAATGCACATATGGCGAAGATCCACAGACGCGGTCTCGCTGCCGGAAGTACACCGGAGCGTCGTAGTGCCGGTGACGGCCTCGTTCTGGCGGAAGTTGATGGCGTTCTCGGGCCCGGGTTTTTTGGTCGCGGTAGGTTACATGGACCCGGGAAACTGGGCCACGGATTTGGCCGGTGGCGCGCAGTTCGGCTATTCGCTGCTGGCGGTGATCATGATCTCGAATCTCATGGCGATTCTGCTCCAGCATTTATCCATCAAACTGGGTGTCGCCACAGGACGGGACCTCGCCCAAGCATGCCGCGATCATTATTCGACGCCTGTGGTCTGGTTTCTTTGGATCCTGTGCGAACTGGCCATCGCAGCGTGCGATCTGGCCGAGGTTGTGGGGTCGGCGATCGGACTACAATTGCTCTTTGGAATTCCCTTGGTGTGGGGTTGCATCATCACGGCATCGGACGTGATGCTCGTATTATATCTGCAAACCAAAGGATTTCGTTACATCGAGGCGATCGTCATTACGCTTATTGTCGTTATCGGTAGCTGTTTTGCAGCCGAACTCATTTTCTCGAAGCCAAGTATAACGGGCATCTTGTCGGGGTTCGTCCCGGGGCCGCATATTGTTGCGAACCAGGCAATGCTCTACGTGAGCATCGGCATCCTCGGTGCGACGGTCATGCCGCATAATCTTTATCTGCACTCGTCAATAGTCCAGACGCGAAAATTCGAGCAGACCCCGATGGGTCGGCGCCAGGCGATCAAGTTTGCCACGATCGACTCAACGTTCGCGCTCATGTTTGCGCTGTTCATCAACGCAGCGATTCTTATTCTCGCGGCAGCGGTTTTTCATTGGTCCGGCCATCGGGACGTCGCCGAAATTCAAGATGCCTATCGGCTGCTCAGTCCATTGCTCGGGGTCGGCGCAGCGAGCGTGCTCTTTGCGATCGCGCTGCTTGCGTCCGGGCAAAACTCTACCCTTACCGGCACGCTGGCCGGTCAAATCGTGATGGAAGGTTTTCTTAGTCTCCGCCTCAAACCTTGGCTGCGTCGGCTGATCACACGACTCATTGCTATTGTACCGGCCGTGATTGTGATTGGTACGTTTGGCGAAGGCAAAACTACTGACCTGCTTGTGGCGAGCCAGGTCGCGTTAAGTATGCAGCTAGGGTTCGCGGTATGGCCGTTGCTGCGATTTACCGGCGAACGCGCGAAAATGGGTGAGTTTGTCAATCAGCTTGGGCTCAAAATTCTCGGCTGGACGACGGCGGGGATTATTATTTTGCTCAACGTGAAACTGCTTCTGGACACGTTTTTGCCCGACGCCACGCTCAAATCGCTCTACGGTTTCTTCCACATTCCGGCTCCCACGCATTAAGATGTATAAACACATCCTCATTCCGCTCGAGAACAGCGCCGCTGATGAGACCATTTTGACGCATATCAAACCTGTCGCTCGCTTAACTGGCGCGACGTTGCTTCTGGTTCACGTGGCCGACGGCTGGGTGGCCCGGAATTTTCAGCAACTGAAACTCGCCGAGAGCCAGGAGATGAAAGACGACCGCGCGTATTTGGAAACGCGGACGCGTGAGCTCACGAAAGAAGGCTTCACATGCGATGCTGTCTTGGCGCTCGGCGAACCGTCTGATGAAATCATCAAGCTCGCCGGCGAAAAAAATGTCGATCTGATCGCCATGACAACGCACGGGCATCGTTTCGTCAGCGACATTCTCTACGGCGCAACTGCGGACAAAGTTCGTCACGCGGTCGATGTGCCGGTCCTGCTGGTGCGCGCGAAGTAAGTGCAGGGCGATCGCCTGCTTGCCGATTCGGCGCTTGACACAAGCGCCGCTACAACGACCTAAAACGCGGGTGAAGGTTCTTTTCCTCACAAATGAGTATCCGCCGCACATCTATGGCGGGGCGGGTGTGCACGTGGGTTATCTCTCGCGCGAGCTGGCAAAGACGATGCCAGTGGAAGTGCGCTGCTTTGGCGACCAGCATCTTGAAGAAGGCAACCTCAAGGTCATTGGCTTCGAACTCAACGCGAGCAATTTCACCTGCCCAAAACCACTGCGCTCCGCTTTCGGTGCAGTGCGGCGATGCATCGATTTCAACACCGCTAACATCGATGCCGACCTGGTGCATTGTCATACGTGGTACACTCACTTTGGCGGGATTCTGGCCAAAAAGAACTATGGCATACCGCTTGTCATTACGGTCCATTCGCTTGAACCGCTTCGGCCATGGAAGCGGGAACAGCTCGCCGGCGGCTATGACTTTTCTCTCTGGGTAGAGAAAACCGCGTTGGAAATGGCGGATGCGATCATCGCCGTTTCCACCGAAACCAGGCGCGATATCGAGCGGTTGTTCGACGTTGATTCGACGCGTGTCCATATGATTCACAATGGGATCGATCTGGACCAATACCGGAAAGTCCATTCAACTGCGGCGCTCAAGCATTACGGCATTGATCCAAACACGCCGTACTTGCTCTTTGTCGGTCGGATCACCCGCCAAAAAGGTTTCCAACATCTCGTACGCGCGATCAAATTCATGGATCGCGGTTTTCAGATCGTGCTTTGCGCCGCCGCGCCGGATACGCCGGGCATGGCGGAGGAAATGAAAACCGCCGTCGAACGGGCAAAGGCGCAGCGGTCCGGGATCATCTGGATCGACGAAATGGTCGATCAAAAGACGGCGTGCGAACTCTACTCGCACGCGGCGGTGTTCGTTTGCCCGTCCATCTACGAACCATTCGGCATCATCAATCTTGAAGCGATGGCTTGCCAAACTGCTGTTGTAGCCAGCGCTGTTGGCGGCATCAAAGAGGTTGTTGTTGATGGTGAAACTGGTTTTCTCGTTCCGCTGGAGCAAATGCACGAAAGCCCATTCGAACCAACAAATCCCGAAAAGTTCGCGCGCGACTTGGCAGCGCGCATCAATCAATTAATGAAAGATCCCCAGTTGCGCGAACGATTCGGCAAAGCTGGACGCAAACGAACTGAAGAGAACTTTAGCTGGGCTGCAATTGCAGAGATAACCAAGAAGTTGTACGAGACGTTGAAACGCTAAAGCGTCGAAGGCGTTTTCGGATTGCATGCCATAGCCGCTTCAACCTTTCAACCTGTAACGCGGAGAAGGCATGTTCGTTGATCGCATCGAAATTTTTGCACAAGCCGGAAAGGGCGGGCGAGGGTGCGTCAGTTTTCGGCGAGAAAAATTTGTACCGAGAGGTGGGCCGGACGGTGGCGACGGCGGACGCGGCGGGGACGTTATCCTGCGAGCTGATCGGCACGTCGATAATCTCGCCAATCTTTTCTACGAGCCGATCGTTAGAGCAAAGAATGGGGCTCACGGGAAGGGAAAAAGAATGGCGGGACGCGCAGGGCCCGACAAAATCGTACGAGTTCCGCTAGGGACGATTGTGTGGCAAACAGACGAAGGGAAACGCCCAAGTCCGATAAATCGCGAGCAGGCGTCCAGCGCCCGACGTCCAACGTCGAATTCAGAGCAATCGGCAATTTCAGTCGTCGATCTCACGCGCGATGGGCAGGAATTTGTGCTTTGTCGGGGAGGAGCAGGGGGGAAGGGCAATGTGCACTTCAAGAGTTCACGCAATCGCGCACCGCGCCAATACACGGACGGCGAGGAAGGCGAGGAAGGGTATTTCCTGCTCGAACTACGAACGATCGCCGATGCAGGACTGATTGGATATCCGAATGCCGGCAAATCGACGCTGTTGCGGAAAATCTCCGCTGCCCGGCCGAAGGTCGCAGCGTATCCGTTCACGACGCTACATCCGATTGTCGGCGTAATTGAATTTCAAGGCTACCGGCGAGCCACCATTGCAGATATTCCTGGCTTGCTCGAAGGAGCGCACCGAGGGCTTGGCCTTGGTCACGAATTTTTGCGCCATATCACGCGCTGCGGGGTTTTAGTGTTTGTGATCGACATTGCTGGAAGCGAAGGACGCAATCCCATAGAAGATTTGCAGAATCTTCGACGCGAAATTGAGCTGTATGATCCGATGCTTTCGGACCGCCTCTGGCTAGTCGCCGCGAACAAAATGGATTTACCAAATGCAAATGAGAATCTCGACGCACTGCGGCAGAGATTTCCCAAGATAAGCATCGTTCCGATCTCAGCTGCAAAAGGAGAGGGAATGGATGTGTTAAAGCAAACATTGTCAGGCAAAATCTGACACGCGACTAGGACATCTCCTATCTAATAAAAAGTGGACAAGCCTAGAATCCTAGAGAAACTGGGCGCTATGGGTAGGCGGGTTGTGGCGAGCTATTGCTCCAGCTTTCTCAAGCCGGAGATGTTGCACATTTACCGGCAGGTTAAAGCGCTGCGCGGCGTGGATACCTTCGTTGTCACGAAAGAAGTTCAAAATGCGGAGCGGTTTCCGTTTGATGACATTGAAGTCATTCCAAAGCGACGAACCAATCTGCTGGTGCACGGCTGGCTGAAATTCGTGGAACGGCGGCCTCCCATCGTCTATCGGGGCGAGTATCAGACGCTCGACTCATTGTTAGAGCGGCATGGCGCCGATCTCATGCACATTTATTTTGGCCATACCGGTGTGCACTTGCTTCCTTTCATCGAGCAATGGGACAAACCATGCGTCGTATCTTTCCATGGCGCCGATGTCGCGCACAAACCGGAGATCAAAGATTATCCGGGAAAACTGCGCCGTCTTTTTAATGCGGTTCCGCTCGTCTTTGCGCGTTCCCAATCGCTGGCTGACCGATTGATCCAGTTGGGTTGCCCGCCCGAAAAGCTGCGTATTAATCGCACCGGCATCCCGCTAAATGAATTTCCATTCGTGGATAGACAACCGCCGCGAGACGGCAAATGGAGAGTCGTGCAGGCCTGCCGGTTGATTCCGAAGAAAGGAGTTGCGACGAGCTTGCGCGCTTTTGCGATTTTCAAGAAGGACAATCCGGGCGCGGAATTCTTCATCGCTGGCAAGGGACCATTGCAGCCGGAACTAGAAATGCTCGCTGGCGGGCTGGGCATTCTCAGAGACGTACATTTCGTAGGGTTTCTCCCGCAGCCGCAGCTGCTCAACCTTTATGCCAGTTCGCACCTGTTTTTACATCCGAGCGAAATATCTCCAAATCAAGACCAGGAAGGTGTGCCGAACTCGGTTTTGGAAGCGATGGCAACTGGATTGCCAGTGGTCGGCACGCGTCATGGCGGAATCCCGGAGGCGGTTGATCATGGTCGCACCGGGTTTCTCGTGGCGGAGGAGGATCACGTCGGACTAGCCAATGCGATGCAGCTAATTACAAGTTCGCGTGACCTGCTAAAACGGATGGGAGAAGATGCCCATTTTGTCGTGCGAGACCGATTCGAGCAGCAAGCCCAAATCGACCAATTGGAATCGTTGTACGAAGAAGCGATCACAATGAACGGCGCCGCCGAGCCGGCGACATCGAAGCCAATCGTCCAAATCGCTCCGCACTTCGTAGAGAGATTGCCGGCGGAATAGGCTCGAGGTTCCGAGAATTTTGTTTGTCATCCCGGCAAAACGCGCTTTGGTATGCGCGTTCAAGTTGTAGCCGGGGCGGCGTTTTTGCCGTAGAGTCGCGATGTGCGGATCGAGGGCGGATGACCTCGGCAGGCCGGCATCACCGATGCCGGCTACGGCTGTAGCTTACAAAATGCGCAATCGTTGTTTTCTTTTGGCAGTAGTGATGTTGCTTTGCGGGTTTGCCCTCGCAACGTCAACGCTCGCTGCCGAGAACCCATCCACCCAACCCGAGCACGAAGGCGTTTCGCTAAAACCGCAGATGCTCGTTCAGTTTGGCGGCTTCGGAATCACAAACTCGATGCTGGTGACCTGGATCGTCGCCGCCGGCATCATCATTTTTTCGCAAATCGCAACCCGTCGGGTTAAGGCAATCCCCAGCGGGATTCAAAATTTTTGGGAGTGGTTAGTTGAGGGCTTGCACAATTTTTTGGAAAACATCATCGGCCGTGAGTTGGTGGCCAAAGGATTTTGGTTTTTTGCCACGATTTTCATTTTTATTCTGTTCGTGAACTGGTTTGGACTAATTCCAGGAATCGGAACTGTTGGTTGGGGCCATTACGACGCGACAGGAAATTTTCACGTCGATCGGCCGTTGCTGCGCGGTGGCAACGCGGACCTGAATATGACGACCGCGATGTCGGCCATATTTTTCCTGATGTGGTTTGTCTGGGCGATTCGGGCCAACGGTGTCGGCGGATTCTTGAAACATTTGTTTGGCCCAAAAGGGGAGACAACCGGAATCGTGAAGGTCCTCATGGTCGTCATTTTTTTCGCCGTCGGCTGGCTCGAAGTGATCTCGATTCTATTTCGCCCGATTGCGCTCAGTTTTCGATTGTTTGGAAATATTTATGCCGGCGAAAGCATTCTCGAAGCGATGTCCACGATGATCCCGTGGCTGTCGCCCATTCTGCCGATTCCATTTTATTTCCTCGAAGTGCTCGTGGGATTTGTACAGGCGCTCGTCTTCATGCTGCTGACTGCGGTTTTCACAATGTTGATTGCAGAACACCAGGAGAGACCGGAGCATGCAAACTGATTTTTCGACGGTCTTATGACGAGATCGCAAAACCAACTAAACTAAATATGATACTACCAATACTAGCAGAACTGGGCGGAAGCATTCACGTCGGGCTTGCCGCGATGGGCGTCGGAATCGGAATCGGCTTGACCGGCTTGGGAATGACCACCGCGGTCGGTCGCAATCCCGGTGCGTTCACGCAGGTGCTCGTGCACGGAATTCTCGCTATCGCGTTGACCGAGGCGATCGTTTTCTACGCGCTGTATCTCGTTCATTAATTTTCACATGGGAGGCAATCGATATTGCGCCCGAAACTTCATTTATGAACCTGATAATTGCCGCCAGTAGCGGAGGCATAACCGACATCTTGCGTGAAACAGCTGAGACGTTCGGCTGGAATTGGAAGTTGTTTCTGTCGCAGGTGATTAGCTTCTGCATTGTTGCGTTCCTTTTGCAACGCTTTGCGTACAAGCCGATCCTTGCCATTCTTGAAGAACGTCGGCGGAAGATCGAAGAGGGCCAGATCAACGCGGAAAAAATCAAGAAAGAACTCGCCGAAGCGGAGAAGCGTTACCAGGAAATTCTGGCGAAGGCAAACATGAACGCTCAAAAAATGATCGATGAAGCGCGTGAAAGCGCTGCGAATCTATCTGAGCGCAAGCAACAGGAGGCGATCGCAGCCGCAGAGCAAATCATAACAAAAGCGCGCGAGGCCAGCGCGATTGAGCATGAGCGCACAATGGAGTCTCTAAAGCGCGAGCTTGGACGGCTGGTGGTCGATACCACCGCCAAAGTGGCCGGGAAAGTGTTAACACCGGAAGATCAACAACGCCTCCAGCAAGAAGCGGCGCGTCACGTGGCCTCATGAAGATCAACAAGGAAATTCGCCAACTTTCGCGTGAAATGCTTCGAACAAGTTTCACTGACGGTCAGCTCGATCCTGGCAGGATCGGCTCGCTGGTCGATTCACTTATCGCGAGAAAACCGCGTCATTACGTCGAGGTCCTAAAGAACTATAGGCGTCTGCTTCGGCTCGAATTGGAAAAGCGCCAGGCCAGAATCGAGACAGCGAGCGAAGTAGACTCCGCGACGACTTCGGAGCTTGTGGCTAATCTAAAGAAGAAATACGGGGGTGACCTAAAGACTGAGTTCGTTGTTAATCCAGAACTTCTGGGCGGAATGCGTATTCGTGTGGGGAGCGACGTCTGGGACGGAACGGTGCGCAACCGACTCGAACGTCTCCAACAAGAACTTTAATCAGGCAAAATCATGAGCAGCATACTTGAAGAGATCGAAACGAAAATTGAAGGGTTAAAAACATCGACAACCAAGAGCAACGTCGGCGTTGTGCGGGAAACAGGCGATGGCGTCGCGCGCATCGAAGGTCTGAGTGACGTCATGCTCAACGAGATGATAGAATTTCCAAACGGAGTATTCGGCCTTGCGTTGAACCTCGAAGAAACTGAAGTCGGCGCAATTCTGATGGGCGACAACACCAAGGTTTCCGAAGGCGACGAAGTTAGGACGACCGGCCGACTTCTTTCCGTTCCAGTCGGCAAAGCTCTCTTGGGCCGTGTCGTAAACACACTTGGCCAGCCACTCGATGACAAGGGGCCGATCAAAACCGAGACGTTTTATGCCCTTGAAAAAATTGCACCGGGCGTGATCAAACGGCGCAGCGTGAATCAGCCGGTGCAAACCGGCATCATGGCGATCGACGCCATGATACCAATCGGTCGCGGCCAGCGCGAGCTGATTATCGGCGATCGCGCAACTGGTAAAACCACCATTGCAATCGACACCATCATCAGCCAGGCCCGATTGAACAAAGCTGCGGAAGACGCGAAGGACAGCAATTATCGGCCGCTCTACTGCATTTACGTCGCAGTTGGCCAGAAAAATTCCAACGTGGCGCGAGTGCTCAATACTCTCGAGAGAGAAGGCGCCATGCCTTACACGATAATCATCTCTGCGCCCGCGTCCGACACGGCAACTAATCAGTATCTGGCGCCATTCGCTGGCGCCGCGATGGGCGAGTGGTTCATGGATAATGGGTTGGATGCGCTCATTATCTATGACGATTTATCGAAGCACGCAGTGGCTTATCGGCAGGTTTGCCTAGTGCTAAAGCGTCCTTCCGGTCGCGAGGCGTATCCGGGCGATGTATTTTATTTGCACTCACGATTACTCGAACGCGCCGCACGCATGAGCGATGAATTCGGCGGTGGCTCGTTAACCGCGTTACCGATCATCGAGACCCAGGCTGGCGACGTCTCCGCCTATATTCCCACAAACGTGATCTCGATTACGGACGGTCAGATATACCTCGAGACCGATCTGTTCTACCAAGGTGTGCGGCCGGCAATTTCCGTGGGGCTCTCTGTCAGCCGTGTCGGTTCGGCGGCCCAAATCAAGGCGATTAAGCAGGTCGCCGGCAAGGTGAAACTCGATCTGGCGCAATACCGCGAGCTGGCTGCATTCGCGCAGTTCGGCTCCGACTTGGATGCGGCAACGCGGGCGCGACTCGATCGCGGTCAACGCATTGTCGAACTTTTTAAACAAAAACAATACAACCCGATCCCGGTGGACGAGCAGGTGGCGGTGATTTGGGCGGTGCAAAATGGATACATCGATGCTGTTCCAGTCGAGCGCGTGAAGGAGTACCAACTGAAACTTCAGGATTGGCTGCAAACGCGGAAGGGAGGATTGCTCGGGGCGATCCGCGAGAAAAAGGAGCTCGACAAGGACATCGAGTCGCAATTGAAAGCGGCGCTCGACGAATTCAAGGCGATCTGGCGATGATTTGGCTCCTTCGTAACTCGCAACCCGTAGTCTGTAATCGGTAATTTGGAATGGCGAACACGCAAGACATACGGCGCCGGATAAGATCGATCCGCAACACCGCGCAAATCACCAAAGCAATGCAAATGGTGGCTGCCTCCAAGATGCGCAAAGCCCAGCAACATGCGCTCGAGGGGCGGCCTTACGCCGCTTTGATGAATAAGGTTCTCGTTTCGCTGCAAAAGCGGACAGACCCGAGATTCCATCCGCTTCTCGCCGTCCGGCCGCTCAAGAAAGAGTTGGTCTTAATTATCAGCACAGACAAGGGACTCTGCGGAGCGTTGAACACGAACCTGCTTCGAGAGGCTAACAGCTTTGATTCGGCTAAAACAGCGTTCGTGGTAACAGGAAAGAAGGCGCGACAATTCATCGCTCGAACAAAGCGCGAATTATTGGCTGATTTTGAATTAAAAGACTCGCCGAGTTTCGTTGAAGCGAAGCCGATCTCGAGGTTTTGCATGGAGAAATTTCTGAGGCGTGAGGTGGACAAAGTCTCGGTGCTTTACACGCATTTTATCAACACAATCAGCCAACGTTCCGTGGTACAGACACTGCTGCCGATTAGTAGTTTTGATTTGCCGAAAAGCGAAACCGCCCAGGCTGAAATTGAAGGTCACGATCCCATGATAGGCTACGTATTTGAGCCTAACGCCGAGGTCGTTCTCGATTCGATGCTTCCCTATTACGTCTCCTACCAGGTTTTTCAGATGATTCTCGACGCGCGCGCATCTGAACACAGCGCGCGAATGGTGGCGATGAAGAATGCCACCGACAACGCGAATCAATTTATCAAGGACCTTACTTTGGAATACAACAAGATGCGCCAGGCCGGCATCACAACCGAGTTGCTCGAGATCGCCACAGCGCAAATGGCACTCGGTGGTTAGTCAGGATTTATGAATAAAGGAAACATTGTTCAAGTAATCGGTCCCGTAGTTGACGTGGAATTTCCGGACGAAAAGACGCTGCCCAAAATCTACAACGCCCTCGAAATTGAGTACGAAGTGGATGGCAACCCCACGAAGTTGACGCTCGAAGTGCAACAGCATCTTGGCGAAAGCTGGGTTCGCTCCATTGCAATGTCGTCGACGGAAGGGTTGAAACGGGGAATGAGCGTAACCGATACTCGAGGTCCGATCACCGTACCAGTAGGCGAGGCGGTGCTTGGCCGGCTTTTTAACGTCACTGGCGATGCGATTGATAACCGCGGCGCAGTGAACTACACCAAGCGTTACCCAATCCATCGGCCGGCGCCGACGCTCACGGAGCAAGACACAACGGCAAAGATCTTAGAAACGGGGATCAAGGTCATTGATCTCGTTTGCCCATTTACAAAAGGCGGCAAAGTCGGCGCATTTGGTGGCGCAGGGGTCGGCAAGACAGTTGTCATCCAGGAGCTAATCAACAACATCGCCATGAAACACGGCGGTGTTTCCATATTTGCCGGAGTAGGCGAACGGAGCCGGGAAGGCAATGATCTTTACAAGGAAATGAGCGAGGCGGGCGTGATCGATCAAAAAGACTTGTCGAAGTCGAAAGTCGGGATGGTTTTCGGTCAGATGAACGAACCACCGGGCGCGCGTTTACGGGTTGCTCTTTCTGCCCTTGCAATGACCGAATATTTTCGCGACGAGCGCAACCAGGACGTGCTTCTTTTTATCGACAACATCTTTCGGTTCTCGCAAGCAGGCTCGGAAGTGTCGGCGCTGCTGGGGCGAACGCCAAGCGCGGTTGGCTATCAGCCTACTCTTGCTGCTGAGATGGGTGATTTGCAGGAACGAATTACATCCACAAATAAAGGATCGATCACTTCGTTCCAGGCTGTCTATGTTCCAGCTGACGATCTCACGGATCCGGCGCCAGCAAATACCTTCGCGCACTTGGACTCGACCATCGTGCTTGAGCGTTCCATCGCCGAGCTCGGTATTTATCCAGCAGTCGATCCGCTGGCATCAACATCGAAAGCGCTGGCGCCGGAAATTGTCGGTGAAGAGCATTATAACGTTGCGCGAGGTATGCAGCGTGTTTTGCAGCGTTACAAAGATCTTCAGGATATCATCGCGATTCTCGGAATGGATGAACTAAGCCCGGAGGACAAGATCACGGTTCATCGCGCCCGCAAGATTCAGCGGTTCCTTAGCCAGCCTTTTCACGTGGCAGAAGTTTTCACCGGCTTTAAGGGCCAATACGTTCCGGTTGCGGAAACAGTCCGCGGTTTCAAAGAAATTCTGGATGGCAAGCACGACGATGTGCCCGAGCAAAATTTCTACATGAAGGGCGGCATCGACATGATCAAAGAAGGCTAACTTCTTGCATTACCATGGCCACGCTCAAGCTCGAAATTGTAACGCCCGAGGAAAAAATTTATTCCGAAGACGTGGAGATGGTCACGTTGCCGGGTTCGGAAGGAGAGTTGGGCGTTTACCCCAAACACGTCCCGTTGCTAACGACCTTGGTACCGGGCGAGCTGCGTGTCCTGAAAAACGGTCGCGAAACCGCGATGGCCATCGGCGAGGGCTTTGTGGAAGTTAGGGCCGATGCAGTTTCAGTGTTGACCGACATGGCGCTCGAGTCGGAGAAGATCGATATCGCCGCGGCCGAGGCAGCGGTCGAGCGCGCCAAGGCAGCAATGAAAGAAGATCAAACGCCCGAACAGGTGGCAGCGATTCAAGCGTCGCTGCAAAAAGCGCTCGCTCAATTGCACGTCAAACACCGCCGCCATCACGGGTAAATGTGGAAGGGACCTTAGTGCCCCGACAGTCGTGTCGACAAGGTCGCTTCTACATTTGGTATTCGACTTTTCTCTACCGGCAGTCTGTTGTTAGTTTTGACGAGTGGAAACACCAGCATCTCTCGGAATCATCGCTGGCAACAGCGTGTACCCCATACTGCTTGCTGATTCGGCGCGAAAAGCTTCCGTTAAGAAAATCGTCGCGGCGGCGTTTACCGGCGAGACCGATCCAGCGCTTGAGAAACATGTCGATTTACTCGAATGGATGCGCGTCGGACAACTAGGGCGGTTCTTGAAATTTTTTCGCGCCCATAAAATTCGTCACGCGATTATGGCCGGACAAATCGCGCCAAAGAATCTTTTCGATTTGCAGCCCGATTGGAAGGCGCTGCTTTTGCTGGGAAAACTAAAGGAACGCAATGCCGAATCCATCTTCGCAGCAATCGCGGATGAACTTGCAAAGATCGATGTCGAGCTTTTGCCGGCAACAACATTTCTCGAAGACTCGCTCGCACCGTCGGGGTTGGTTACGGGAACGAAGTTGTCTAGCCAGGAAGAAGAAGATGTCGATCTTGGCTGGAAGACCGCGAAGGAAATCGCGCGTTTTGACATTGGCCAGACCGTGATCGTGAAAAATGGAACGGTTGTCGCGGTGGAAGCGCTTGAAGGAACAAATGAAACAATCAAGCGCGGAGGTACGCTCGCGCGCAACGGCGCCGTCATGGTCAAGGTGACAAAGCCGAACCAGGATATGCGATTCGACGTGCCGGTAATCGGCGTCGAAACAATTCGCATTGCTGCCGAAGCAAAGCTGCGGGTTATCGCTGTCGAAGCTGGAAACACGTTGTTGCTCGAGCGCGATCCGATTGTTGATCTCGCCAATCGCTCCAGAATTTCGATTATTGCTCGGGCAGACTAGGCTGCAATTCAAGGTCGTTTACGCGACAGGAAATATCCTTTCTTGCCAGCTTTGCGGCCTCGGGATACACAGCGTGACGCGAAACCGTTATGCCAAGGCTAATCATCTGGCTGCTCATCACTGCGCTTGTACCCGCAACGCAGATATCTCGATTTTTCGCTGCGGATACAGAATGGGATAGGACGGTGTTGCCACGTCCCACCCAGCCATTCGAAGGCACCGCGAAACGGACGCTGGGAGGATCTAAGGCAGCCTTTACTCACCCGGTGAAAGCTCCGCCGGATGCGCCGAATATTCTTCTCGTGCTGATTGACGATGCCGGCTTTGGTAATCCATCCACGTTCGGCGGCCCCGTCGCCACGCCCACGTTCGACAAACTCGCGGCGGAGGGACTTCGGTACAATCGATTCCATGTAACGGCGCTTTGTTCGCCGACGCGCGCGGCCCTGCTTTCGGGCCGGAACCATCACGCTGTTGGATTCGGCTCGATCTCCGAATTGATCGGTGGTTGGCCGGGCTACAGCACGAACTGGCCGATGAGCGCTGCTTCCATCGCGCAGATTCTTCAACTCAATGGCTACAACACTGCTGCGATCGGCAAGTGGCATCTCACACCCGACGCGCAACAGGGGCCGGCAGGCCCTTTCGATCGCTGGCCGAACGCGCTGGGTCATCGGCGTGCCGAAGGATAAAAACTTTTATCTCAATGACGCGATGGCCGATCATTCGATTAGCTGGATTCGTGATCAGAAAGCGCAGGCACCGGACAAACCTTTTTTTCTTTATTTTTCGACGGGTGCAACTCATGCGCCACACCAGGTGCCGAAGGAATGGAGCGATAAATACAAGGGCAAGTTTGATCAAGGTTGGGACAAGTTGCGCGAGGAGACGTTCGCACGGCAGAAGCAGCGCGGCGTGATTCCGGCTAATGCCAAACTCACGCCTCGTGATCATGCGTTCCCCGCGTGGGACAGCGTGCCGCAGGAAGAAAAGAAAGTGTATGCGCGTCAGATGGAGGTCTATGCCGGTTACCAGGAAAACACCGACCACGCTGTCGGGCGGGTCGTACAAGCGATTGAGGAGATGCGTCTCGCCGACAATACACTCGTCATTTATATCTTCGGCGACAACGGCGCGAGCATGGAAGGAACGGAGAACGGGACGTTTAACGAAATCATCACTTTGAATGGCATCCCACTCACGACTGAGCAGCAATTAAAAGCGATCAAAGCTTATGGCGGTCTCGAAAAATGGGGTGGCCCCGACATGGATCCGCACTACGCGGCAGCGTGGGCGTGGGCGGGAAACACGCCATTTCAATGGGGAAAGCAGGTGGCCTCGCATCTCGGCGGTATCCGTAATCCCATGGTCATTAGCTGGCCAAAACGCATCAAGAACAAAGGCGGCTTGCGCAGCCAATTCACACACTGCACCGACATCGCTCCAACAATCCTGGAAGCTGCTCGCCTGCCGGAGCCAAGGGAAGTTAACGGCGTCGCACAAATGCCGATGCATGGCGTGAGTTTTCTGTCCACGTTCGATGATGCGAATTCGCCCTCGCGACACACCCAACAGTATTTCGAGATTTTGGGTAATCGCGCCATTTACAAGGACGGCTGGATTGCATGCTGGCGGCCCGATCGGATTCCTTGGAAGCTCGATCCTCCAACGCTCGCGCGGTTTGCGCCCGACAAATGGAACCCGGACAACGACAAGTGCGAGTTGTATAATCTCGACGAAGATTTCTCGCAGGCAGATGATATCGGGGAGAAATATCCGGACAAAGTGCGCGAACTCACCGCGCTGTTCTGGGCCGAGGCCGAGAAATACCAGGTGACACCGCTGTTCGGCGAGATTGCGTTCTTGTGGGGATTTCCCAAATACTCGACGGGCCAGACGAAATTCACGTATTACAGCGGAACCGAAAACATCTCGCCCGGCATGATTCCGCCGATTTACAATCGTTCGTATGGCATCAGCGCAGATCTGGATAATCCGGGTCGATCAGGCCTAGGGCTGCGTCCGGGGGTAGCGGGCGTCATCGTCGCAGAAGGCAGTTTTCTTGGTGGCTTCTCGCTGTACGTCGAAGACGGCCGACTGAAGCACACTTACAGTTTTCTTGGTTTGAAACTGGACACCATCACGTCGCGTGATCAGCTGCCAAAGGGCAAAGTCAACGTGCGCTATGAGTTCACCGCCGATAAACCCGGCGAGTTTGCTACCAGCGGGACCAGCCGCCTCTTCATCAATGGCAAACAGGAAGCCGAAGGAAAAATCGAGCATACCGTGTCGCTACGATTTACGGCGTACGCCGGCATGGACATTGGCACCGACAACGGTCTTCCAGTCGTCCCAAAACTTGGATACGCCAAACTCCTGCCGAAGTACTTTAGTGGCACGATCGAAAAGGTAGAGTTCGACCTCGGACCGGCCAAGATTAGCGCCGAGGATCTAGAGCGGATATATCTGGAGCGTTTTGCGAACGCAGTGCGCAACTGATCGATCACCCGCCGCGTCGTTTCTGCATGGCCTCACGAATCGCCTGTTGACGAATCGCCTGGAGCTTTTGGTACTGGTCAGGTGAAAGAATGGCCTTCATCTGAGGATCGGTTTGCTGATGAATCGCCCTGATCTGTTGCATTTTTTGAAAACCTGAGAGCGAACTGTTGTTCTTAATGGCTTCCACTTTTGGACCTTCATCGGCGAGAATAGGCAGAATCTTGGCCTTCTGTTGAGGTGTGAGATTAAGCTGTTGCGATATCGCCTGAAGTTTCGCGCCTTTATTTTGAGCAGACGATGTCGCTGCCAGCAGCGCAACGATGCCCAAGCATAGAGCCGCGGCGGCTAGGCGGATGTAATTGTTCATATTGTTTCTCCTTATTTGGTTCGACGCCATCGTGCTTAACAGGCTCTCGGGAAGTCAAGCCGAATCGAGGCGCGGGTTAAGGCCAGGAGCAACAGTTGCAACTATTGTCTTGAATTTGGCTTCAAATTTTTTGTAGAACTGAGTACACAAACCAACTTACTAAGCTGCATAAAAAATGCCGCGATGATCCTAACTGTTATCGCCCTGATTTTGTTCATAGGCCTTGTCGCCGTCGCGTTGCTGGGTGGACGTCTGCGTCGGCTTCTTCCCGCGGAACAGCTGAGCGCTGAATCCAGAGACGCGGTGAAACTCGCGCTGGGGCTTGTTGCGACCATGACCGCTATACTCCTGGGGCTGCTCATCAGTTCTGCCAAAAGCGCCTTTGACACCACCCGAACCGAAGTAATGCAGATGGCGGCGAAAACCGCTTTGCTTGATCGAGTGCTAAGGCTTTACGGACCAGAGACGATGGACGCGCGCCGCGCCCTTCGTGACGCCGTCGCCGATGGGGTCCGGCGCGCGTGGTCAGCGGAGCGAAGTCGTTCGGCCCGATTAGATCCTAACCAGCAGATTGGTGACGCCGTTTACGTAGCTATTAGTGGTCTTGCGCCGCGCGATGAGGCGCAACGCGCCCTTAAGACACAGGCGGCGACTCTTATGGTGCAGCTTGCCGATGTTCGCGCGCTGGTGCAAGCGCAGGCCGTCTCATCGGTTTCGAAGCCGTTGCTGATCGCTCTGGTAATATGGCTCGTGGTGATCTTCTTTGGATTTAGCTTGCTGTCGCCGGCGAACGCTACAACGACTCTTGCCTTGGTCGCCGGCGCGTTCTCGGTGGCCTGCGCCGTTTTGATAATTCTCGATCTAAACTTCCCATTTGCCGGCATTATACGGATTCCAAGCGAGCCGATGATAAACACGTTGGCTCATCTCGCCAAAGACACGACCTAAACGCGCGTCGCGTCGAGATTCTCATCCTTGCCGTAGATCGTGGCTGGGAACAATCTTCATTGGATTCTTGTGTGCTGTTTATCTGTGTTCTCAAAGTCCAGACTACTCCTGCTTGTTACGCTGATGTCATTTGCGTGTGGTAGCTTACCCGGAGTTGAGCCCTCTATCGATCCGGTAGCGGCAGAGCAATTGAAACAGCTAAACGATCAAACTATCATCGGCAACCGCGTCTCGCTGAGCCCTGATTGGAGCCAATTGAAGGACGGTGCCGAAAAGGCGACTTGGACGTTATCGGGCTTATGGGGTTGGCCTATCAGTGACTGGCAAGACTTGGGTATGCGTTTCAAGTTGCCCTTTGTTTATTACCGAAGTGACGACGCGTCAGGCCACGCTGAGGTAGGCGGTGTGGGCGACGCTGAGATTGGGACAGGTCTCGGCTGTCGTTTGAATGAAACGTGGCGCACTGGTGGTGGCATCGAATTGCATGGCGATACCGCTTCAGACCGTGCTCTTGCCGAAGGCGTGTGGCGTTTAAAGCCGGGTTGGGGAGTTTCGCATGACATCACCGGCTGGCTCACGTTGTCGCCCAGTGCCGACTACAACCGTTCCATTGTCGAAAAACATGATGTTCGACCGCAGAGTTATCTTGAGCTGGCGCTACCAGCCACGCTAATTCTTCCGGATAAGTGGTCGCTGAGCGCGAGATACAAAGCGACAGTCGATTTTGAAAATGGCGATCGGTGGAACCACACAGTCAATGCAGGCGTCGCCAAGCGTCTTTCAAAGTTTCCGGTTGTCTTCAGCGCCAGCTTGGAAAAGCCGCTCAGTAGCAGCGGAAAGAAGTTTCAGGTCAGCATAACCATCGTTTATTATTTCGAGCGCTACCACTCGCCGAAATAGCACGAGGTGGAACCAGATCAATGCCACTCTCTATCAGCTGGTTTTGGAACCCTCTTGCGAAATGGAAAGGAGAAAAGAAATG
>QHMS01000226.1 GCA_003217895.1 Verrucomicrobiota bacterium | reverse complement strand
AGCGCGGCGCGCAATCAATCCCGAACGCTTTCGGGGTCAACCGATTTCGGACTTGAAAAATCGGTGGACGAACGCGGCTGCGCAAATTAAGACACGCGATGGCGATCTTCCGCTCGATCTTGTTCTGATTGCTCCAATTCCTGACCACGCATGGAACGAACGAAACTAATCGCCTCCACGCGCCGCAAGCCAAAGAAGCGCGTGCGCCTGGCAAAGTCGCGAGCGCGACCGCTCACCGCTGCGCCGCAACTTGAACCGGGGGCGCCTAGCGACTTGGACTTGATGCAGGGAATCCAGGCCGGTGACTCCGAAGCTCTCTCTCAGCTTTACGATCGGTACAACGGCATCTTGAAGGCGCTCATCCTCAGGGTGATTCACAACGAAGCCGAAGCCGATGATCTCTTGCAGGAAATTTTCATGGAGATTTGGAATCAGGCCAAAAATTTTTCCGCTCAAAAGGGCAAGCCTCTGGGCTGGATGGTGACACTGGCCCGGCGACGGGCGATTGACGGGCTGCGCAAGAAGCAGGCTTATCAGCGTGCGGAGGAACGCTTGAAAAATGAAACCGAACAACAGCCGGACGCCTGGGTGCATAACGCTACCGAAGAAGAAATCGTGCTCAGCGATACGCGTTCTCTAATCCGAAAAGTAATCCGCGGCCTGCCACCGCCTCAGCAGCAGGCAATCGATCTCGCATTTTTTAAGGGCATGAGCCAGCGCGAAATCGCCGCAAAAACGAATACACCGTTAGGCACGGTAAAGACCCGGCTTGAACTGGGGCTTAAAAAAATTTATGACGGGCTCAAGGAGCTGAAAGATGAACTTTAGCAAGTTCCAGAACCAGGCGCGGCTCTATGTCATCGGTGCGCTGGAAGCAGAAGAACTGGAGGAATTTGAAAAAGCGCGTACGAAATTCGGGAAGAAGGGTGAGGAATTCATCACCAAATGCTACGCCTTACACGAAGCGTTCGCGCTGAGCTTGCGCCCGGCGAAGTCCTCCGCCGCAATAAAGGAGCGGCTCATGGCAATGGTAAGGGAAAAAAAAGAATCCTAGTTGCCAGACCTGTCTTCTTTTAACTCCTCAGCTCGCGCAGGATAAATTCTTGGAGAAAGCCGTAGAAGTTTACCTGGAACAGACTCAGGTCTCGGCGCGATCCGATCGGTGAGTGGCAGTGATCATTCAGCTCGTTTTCAGTGAACTTATTCTTTGCGGCTATGACGATGCGCGCCTGATTGAGCGCACTCAACCATGCATCGGAGTGTTTCGCGGGAATACGCAGGGTGCGGTTTCCGAGACTTTTCTCGTTGCCATTTAGTTGTTCCAAATCGGTCGCCACGGTCTCCGTCGCCGACTGAAAGAGACGCCGCAGTTCGGGTTCGACATACATTTTCCATTCAGCACAAAATTCCGTTGCTTTCCCCTTGATTGGCGGACTGAAGATCCGTTGTTCGGCAGCTGGCGCACCATCCGGATTGGCGCTCGCCGGAATTTGCCGAAGCAGTTCGGCAAGAAACGGGTCCAGTTCCGAGATCTCGATCACGCTTTTGCGGCGGCAAATATCCATATCAACCTGCTTTTTCCAGTGTCGCGAGCAGAAGGTAACCGTGCAGTTGCTGCACATAAAGCTCGGCCCGCTCCCGCATGCCGCTCCACAAAATCGAACGCCCGTTGTGATGCACCTCCAACATGTGTCTTTCCGCTCTCTCGCGGGGATAGCCGAAGACGCGTTGGAAAACCATGGTCACGTAACTCATCAAATTCACCGGATCGTTGTGGACCACCACTTGCCACGGAAGATCGAGTTCTTCTTCCGACTGCGTTTCTTTTTCGATCGTGGGTTCCGCAGTCGTGATGGTTCCCGCCTTCTCGTTTGAAACAAGAGTGATCTCTTCGACCTCTTTGATCTGCGCCAGGCATGCGCCGTCCCGCCGTGGCCCGCAACTCATGCCGAAAAGGCTAACATACGACGCCTTCAGTTCAAACTGTAGCGGCGGTCTGTGACCGCCGATGTGGGCTTTAGTCATATCGGTTACGCTGCTGTTTTCGGCGCTCATAGAGCGCCGCTACAGTCCCTTAGAACTTTCTCCTGAATTCTTCGCATTTTGCGCGCTTGAGCTGGCGTCGCGTCATCGAACCCGTGCAAATGTAAAAGGCCATGGACGATGTACAGCTGGAGCTCGCGCACGAACGAGTTTCCAAAAACACGAGCTTGCCGTTTTGCCATCTCGACGCTGATAAAAATTTCACCGTGGTGAAACGTTAGCACGTCGGTCGGACCCGTTTGCCCAAGAAATTGCCGGTGCAATCGCGACATTCGGCGATTGGAAATGAGCCAGACGAAAATATCCCCCAATCGCATCAGTTCCGTCTGCTTCTTGCGCCGAATTTTTATGCAACAGCATACTGCGCGCTTCGCGAACTTCTCCAGATCGCCAATCTTTACGGGCACAATTCGCTGAAGATTGCGCACGCGGATCCGCGGTAGCGCGCATTTTCCCATTTAGCGATTTAACGAGTTAGAGATTTAGCGATTTCGCTTGGCCGTGGCCAGCGACGCAGCAAAGATCTTCAACAATTCTTCGCATTCTTTCATCAGGGCCTTGACCAATTTGATCGTCACCAATTCAGATTCGACTAACAGCTCCAACCAAAAGAGCGTTTCATCTGCTTCCTCGCTCACGACGCTGATCTTTGAAATGAAGTCCGCGGCGGACCGCGCTCGACAAGCGGCTCGATAATTCGCAGCCAGTGAAGTTCCCGACCGAAGAAACTGCTTCCCTATTATGCGCGCCGCTTCGTCCTTCGGAAGCCTGGCAAATGCCTTGATAACGCGAATAGCAAACTTCTTCGTTCGGTCCTGCAATAGCTTGGCTTGATCGAGTGTGTTCATGGACCAATCGTTAAATCACTAAATCGCTAAATCGTTAAATGCTTTTCACGCCGGCGGCCGTTGCTCCGCTTGGAAGTTGCGCGTGATGAGTCGTGCGCCTTTGTCGAAGGTGAGATACGCCCACGCCCATTGAACAAGCACAAGCAACCGATTGCGGAAGCCGACCAGGAAAACGATGTGCACAAATAACCACGCCAGCCACGCGGGAAGACCACTGAGATGGACGAACTTTAGATCAGCGACCGCTTTGTTTCGACCGATCGTCGCCATGGTTCCCTTGTCCCAGTAACGGAAGCGTTGCGGTTTACGCCCTTTTATCATCGCCAATACGTTGCGTGCGGCATGACGTCCTTGTTGCATCGCCACCGGCGAGATGCCCGGCAAAGGCTGTCCGGTCTGATGCGGAAAATTCGCCAGGTCGCCAATTACCTGGACTTCCGGGCGCCCGGGAATCGTAAGGTCGTCGTTCACAATGACGCGACCGGCCCTGTCAGATGGCACGCCGAGAGTTTTCCCAACGAACGACGCATTGTTGCCGGCCGCCCAAATCTTCACGCGGCAAGGAATGAATTCATCGCCAATCTGCACGCCAGCGTCAGTGAGATTTGTTGCCCGCGTGCTTGTGCGCACTTCAACGCCGAGGTCGGCGAGCTGTTTGCGCGCGCTCTCCGATAAATCCGGCGGATAAGCGGCGAGGAGACGCGGCTCGCCTTCGATGAGAATGACACGCGCCTCCGACGGATTGATGTGGCGAAAGTCTCTAGCCATTGTGTAGCGGGAGATTTCCGCGATCGCCCCGGCCATTTCAACGCCAGTCGGGCCGCCGCCGATGATGACAAAATTCATCGCCGCTCTGCGCGCTGCTTCATCTGGAGTTTTTTCGGCATATTCGAACGCCAAGAGAATCCGTCGGCGCAGCTCGATCGCGTCCTCAAGACTTTTCAATCCGGGAGCAAGTTTCTCCCACTCGTTATGCCCAAAGTAGGAATGTCGGGCGCCGGTGGCGATGATCAGATAGTCGTAATCGATTTCCAGATCGACCGTCTTGACCTTTTTCGTCTCGACATCCACGGATTCCACTTCGGCAAGGATCACTTCCACGTTCCTGCATTTGCTCAAGATTGCGCGCACTGGAGCAGCGATGTCGGCAGGTGAGAGTGCGGCTGTCGCGACCTGATACAGCAAAGGCTGAAAGAGATGGTAATTGGTGCGGTCGATCACAGTGACGCGCACATCTTTGCACGCCAATTTTTTCGCCGCCTCCAGCCCGCCAAAACCCGCGCCGACAATGATGACATGCGGTTTCGAGTTCATTAAACGATTAAATGATTTAGTGATTTAGCGATTCAAGCCAATCGTTAAATCTCTAATTCGCTAAATCGCTAATTGTGCTATCTTTCGCGCCTTATGCCGAAGCCAATCGCGCGAAGCAAAACACGTAAATCAGTCGCCAAGCGTTTTAAGATTACGGCGCGCGGCAAAGTGTTGCGCGCGCACTCTTCGCGACGCCATTTGCTGTCTACCAAACGCGCAAAGCGCAAACGCAAGCTCGGCAAGGCAGCGCTTGTGCATACCACCGACGTAGCACGTATAAAGGCGAATCTCCCATTCGCCTAAGAGAGTTG
>QHMS01000225.1:1344-5876 GCA_003217895.1 Verrucomicrobiota bacterium | reverse complement strand
TTCCTGGACAACGTCTTCCGCGTCGGCGGCTGATTGCACCCATTGCCGGGCAAAGAGCAGCAACCCCGGAGCAACTTCAGAAAAGCAACTCTTCCAATTCTCATGGGTGCCAACATTGTCCATGACCTTTTCACGGTCTTTATATCCAAGACGCTGCCAAGTGCGCATTTTGTCTATGAGCGCGAAGAAAATGGTAGGGCGGGCTCACCGAGGCCACCGCGGCGCGCCCGGCGGTCGCGCCCTACCGACTCACTTTTTCGGAATCGCGCGCAAGATCAAATCGCCCAGCCAATCCGGATGCGCGACCCCCTCGCGATAAGCGTTGAGAGATTCGACGGAAGAATTGACGCGCAGGTTGCTGTAAGAACCATCAGCATTTTGCCAACGCTCGTGCCAGTAAACCGCCGCCTTGATCCGCGGGTAGCGCGTGCGGAAAAGCTCCAGCCCCTGCCTGATCCATTGCGGTTTGCGCAGGGCGCTGGGCGGCGCTGTAGCGAGAGGGAACTCACCTGTCGCCCACTCCGCAATCATAATGGGCTTATTCGAATCGAGACGGCTCATCTCTTGATACGGCCAGTCAACTAATGAAGGAATATCGGGATTCGGTTCGTCCTTGTATTGCTGCCCGTAAACGCTCAGGCCGAGCCAATCGACGTAGTCCGAGCCGGGATAGTATGCAGGCGCGCAGTTCCAAATCTCGTATGGATAGGGATAATTGTTAGTGTGAAACATCCACTTAATATTTGATGCGCCGCGCGCACGGACACGATCCACGATGTAGCGATAAGCCTTGCGAAATGTTTCCGGGCCCTTCCAATTCTTAACCTCCGGGTCCCATTGCGCGCCGCCGTAATAAGCACCTGACCATGGAAACCAGGTGCCATTCATTTCGACACCGAACACTACGATCATTGGATGACCAAAGTCGCGCGCAGCGTCTGCCCATTTGTCAATGTAGGCGTCCCATTTGCCTGCAAGAATCTCAGTTAAACTGAACTTGTCCGGCCCGTGATCTTCCTCGTAGGGTTTGTCCCACGGCGACCAAAAAACGAGTGGCAGCGAGCCGTGACGCCAAATGATGTTGAGATTATCCACGGGAAAATTCTGTTCTCCCCAGTAACTCGACGAGGCGATGATGGCCTGATGTTTGCCCACCATCTGCTCGAAGTCTTCGATTGTCTCCAGTGTGACATCGTCTTCTTCGTCGCCAAAATCCATGAAAGCGCCGGTGTAAGCGCCATGTTCTGGGATTACCACCTCGACTGGGCCATTTGGATCGACTTGCGCAACTGCGACACGCTGTCGGCATCCAGTGATTGCCAGAGTCACTACGATTACTGCAACAGCCGATTTAGAAACTGGATCGATGCGCATCCGATTTGGCAAGTTCTCTGCAAAGACCTGTGTGTCTAGTGCACGGCGAGAGGCTTCACTAATCGTCAGCCAAAAGCGGTGCGGCAGCACCGCACTCCAAACGTGGCCGTTATTGCATACCGGATTTCGAGGTTACGTTTTGGAGTGCGGCGGTGCTCCGCCGCTTTCCATGACAATTGCAAACAGATACCCTCGTTGCCGAAACGCCCGCATCAGGAATTCTCCTTGACCTGAGAATCCCGAATATGAGAAGAAAATGCGATTCAAGTTGAGGCAAGTGAACACGAAACTCTTTACAGTTTTGATCTTGTCCTTCACATCGGCGGCATTCTCCGAGGACGTCAAAACCGTTAATGGTAAAGAATACAAAGACGCCAGCATCACCCGCGTCGATCCCGATGGCATCGTGGTCAAAACGAAATCGGGAATTACAAAGGTTTACTTCGCCGAACTCCCGAAAGAAGCTCAAGAGCGCTTTCATTATGACCAGCAAAGGGCCAGCGCATACTCCGCGGAGCAGGCTGCAAATTACACAGCATATCAAAGGCAGCAGGAAGAGGCCCAACGTGAACGAGAAGATGCGGCAGCAAAGAACAACGCGATTTTAGCTAAACAAGAAGCAGCCAAAAATCGAACTGAAGCATTGCAAGCCCGCTACGACGAGCTTCAGAGACAGGAAGACGATTTGCTTCGACAAATCGGCGAGGCAAAGCAACCCGGGCCTGCATACTACGGTGGGAAAAACAACCGCACGCTGCTCCATCATCCAAACCCGCAAAAATCACAGCTCCCGCTTCTCCAGAGTCATTTAAGCGACGTTCGTAAAGAAAAGAACGAAATCAGAAAGCAGTTGGTAAAAGCTCAACGCTAGAACCAAAAGCGACGCGAGAACGCGTCGCAGTCCAAAAGCTGTCGCGAAATCTCAAGGGCGCGTGTCGTTTCATTTTGCACGAAGTGCTCTGGGGAGCGTCTTTGCATCGCTTTCATAATTGGCGATCCGCATTTACATAGCACGCCGTGGACAGTCGGTCGCTTGGAAGAGGAAATTGGCTGCTTCTTGCAGGAATTGTTTCGACGCTTGCCCATTTAGCGTCACCAACGGAAATGCGTGCCGGCCAGAAGCCGCTAATGATCTCCGCCATTGTCTCCGCGGATCATCCCGTAAACCAATGCGTGCCGACCCAGGCGTTGGGTGCAGGCATTGATGGTCACGAAAAAGGCGAATGCGCGCGGATGTTCACGAACAGGAACATCTCAGAAATGCGCTCTGTCGGGTTCGGGCCACTTACCTACCGGTTGCGCACCGAGCTTGCTGGTGAAGTGTGGCATTGGAATCCACGTGGCACATGGAGTGATCCGCAGCGCCAATGCGGATATTGGACGTCGGACGATTCGGTCGGCGAACCGATCAACATTTCATACGGCTATCGTTTGCCGCGACGTGGGAATACCATCGATCAGGCAAACGACGACGGGTACTCTCGCATCACCGACGGCGATCACGATTCATTTTGGAAAAGCAATCCGTATCTTGATTCTCATTTCACCGGCGAACCTGACGATGCTCATCCGCAATGGGCGGTGATCGATCTCGGCTCACGGAAACCGGTGAACGCAATTCGTATTCGCTGGGGCGAGCCTTATGCCCAGCAATTCAAGGTGGATTACTGGCCTGGCGACGATCCGATGCATTTGCACCCCGATGACGATGACGATTGGCTGCCATTTACACACGGAAATGTCAATGACAGTCACGGCGGCGATGAACTGACCCAGCTTAGCACGCATCCGCGCTCCGTTCGATTTGTGCGAATCCTGATGACGCGCAGTTCGCGAACCAACGCAGAGCCTTCAAGCGATATCCGTGCCCGACTCGGGTTTGCGATACATGAGATCGAACTCGGGAACATCGATAAGCACCGGCGGTTTCATGATTATGTGCGTCACGCGCGGAATCGGCATCGCCAGACGATCGCTTACGTGTCATCCACCGATCCGTGGCATCGTGCTGAGGACATCGACTACAGTATCGAGCAACCGGGGTTGGATTTCATTTTGCAAGATAAGCTCACGAACGGCTTGCCGGTGCTCGTGCCGGCGGGCGTGTTGTACGACACACCGGAGAATGCTGCCGCTGAGATCAGTTATCTGCTCCGGCGCAATTATAGTTTGGATGGAATTGAACTGGGCGAAGAACCCGATGGACAATGGGCTTCACCCGAGGATTACGCTGCACTCTACACTGGCGTCGCGCGTCGATTTACTGCGCTGAATTCGCAGGTAAAGCTTGGCGGGCCAAGCCTGCAAAATTTCGAGGACCAATTGCTCACTTGGGCGGATACATCGGGCAATCGTTCATGGATGAATCGGTTTTTGAGATACATTCGAAATGCCAGAGCGCGCTTCGATTTTTTCTCGTTCGAATTCTATCCGTTCGACAACATCTGCGCAGACGCGGCGCCGCAGTTGCGGGAGACCCCAAAACGTTTGAGCGCAATGCTCGCGAGCCTTCGCGCTGATGGTGTCCCCACTAATATTCCGTGGCTGATGAGCGAATACGGCTATTCGGTTTTTTCCGGACGGCACGAAGTCGATATCGAAGGCGCGCTTTTCAATGCGGACACTGTCGGAACCTTTCTCAATCTCGGCGGCACAAAGGCGTACCTGTACGGATATGAGCCAAATTACCTGCAAGACGAACTGAAATGTTCCTGGGGCAATCTGATGATGCTTCAGTTGAATCCGAGAAACAATCAACTGAATCGCCTCTCTGCGTACTACGCAGCCCAGCTGATCACGAAAGAATGGATGCAGCCGACAAACGAGACACACGAAATATTTCCTGTAACGATCAAGCAAAAGAATTCGGCGTCATTGCCACTCATCACAGTCTATGCGATCCGACGACCGGATAAACAGTGGGCGCTGCTCGCGATCAACAAACATCCGAATCGTGCCGCGCAACTCAACGTGCGGTTCGACATTCCCGGCGCACAGCAACCGGTGAGCTTCGCAGGCCAGGTTGAGGTAATTCAATTTTCGCGACAGCAATACGCCTGGCACGATGACGGACCAAATGGTCACCCGATCCGCAGTCTGCCGCCCGCGCGCTTTACGCGCGAAGTATCACCATTTTACGAACTGCCACCGTACTCACT
>QHMS01000225.1:0-1329 GCA_003217895.1 Verrucomicrobiota bacterium | reverse complement strand
CCTTCGACCATTTTTTCCATTTCCCGACTTCGTTTAGCGCTGGCCTCCTTGATACGATCCACACTACTCCTGAGCTTCGTTCCGTTGTATCCAACGAGGTCTGCGGCCTGCAGAGGCTTTGTGCTGTCACGCAATTCACTTTTGCTTTGAGAATCGGGATTTGTGGCAGCGGTTTTCTTCTGACATCCCAATGAAAGCAGGATGGTTGAGAAAATGACTGCGACGAACGTTAAGGGAAGCTTCCTTTCCATGGGTCTAGCGAGAACAAGATCAGCCGCCGGTGGCAATACTCAGGGTTAAGAACATGGTTGTTTCAATTACTTACTCGAGCACAGGCGTGTGCCTTTCTGATCAGGCTTGCCGCCCACATTGAATTTCGAATGCGGAGGAGCCCAGCATCTCATTTGCGTAACATTCCCGAAAACCACCCTTTTCTCTGGGACTTTAATGCTTTCTGGAATTCCTCCTTCACAAAATTGGGATCCCTCGCGTGGGCCATAGCGTCCATGAGACTGATGCGCTCGGCCAGCAGCAACTCGATAAGACTAACGTCCACGGTATGCATGCCGTCCGCAGCTCCGATTTGAATTAATCCTGGTATCTGCGAAAGCCGCCGCTCCCGGATACATGCCCCGATTCCCGAGTTCACGATCATCAATTCCGTAGCCAAAATCAGGCCTGGCTTGTCTCCACTTCGCGGCAGGAGATACTGGCATACCACTCCCAACAGCGACCAGGCAAGTTGGGCGGCGACGAACTGCTGGCCGTCCTTTGGAAAGGCATCAATAATGCGCCCAATAGCCGATGGCGCATCGTTCGTGTGCATGGTTGCAATCACGAGGTGCCCTGTTTCCGCTGCCGTAATCGCGGTTTGCATCGTGTCCGTGTCCCGCATCTCACCCACAAGAATGACGTCCGGGTCCTGTCTCAACGCGTTCTTAAGCGCGGACGCGAAACTGTGCGCATCGGAACCAATTTCGCGCTGGTTAAACAGGCTTCGCCCCTGCGAATGAACAAATTCGATGGGGTCCTCAATACTGACGATGTTGACGGAACGCCGTTTGGCTATCGTCTGAGCCATGCTCGCCAGCGTGGTGCTCTTGCCTTCGCCGCTCGCGCCAGTCAGCAGTATCAGGCCGGCTCTCTCGTCACACCACTTATCCAGCACTGGAGAATGTCCCAACGACTTTAGATCGCCGACCTCAAAAGGGATACGCCGGAAATTGGCCTCAATCGCGCCTGACACATAGCACGCATTTCCGCGAAAGCGCCCGATACCCTCGACCTGCAACGCGAAGTCAAGCTGCCACTCATTTTCCAGCTTCGCCC
>QHMS01000224.1 GCA_003217895.1 Verrucomicrobiota bacterium | reverse complement strand
ATGGTTAATTCGATAGGTGAGAAAACATTCCTCGCCGATCGTGCGCATATCAATCAACGAACAATGGACGCTGGCGGGCAAGAACTCCTTGCTTACACCTGTCAGCGTAGGTGCCTTGGCTCCGCCGAACAGGTAGGGCGCGATCGTGAGATTGAGCTGATCGATTAAGCCCCGTTCCAGCAAGGCGCGAAAAAGGGTCGGCCCGCCTTCGCACGCAAGCCTGCGCACGTTGTATTTAGTGCGCAAAGTTTCCAACATAGCGACAACGTCGATCTCGGCGGATTTAGTGAGATGCAACGTGGCTTTGCCTTTGAGCGCGGCTTGAGTTTTCTTCGGCATTCGCGTCGTGGAGAAAATGAGGATGGGCGAAATGGTAGATTGAAAAACTTTCAATCGGCTGTCGATCCTGCCTTTGTTTGAGACAATCACGCGCAATGGGGCGGGGGTTTGCTTTCGCTTGGTTCTGGCTTGTTGCAAATCAACCGGCAGGCCGAGGCGGACGTTGTCGCGTTTCAAACTGGTGTGACCAAGCAAAACCGCATCGGCCAGAGCGCGCTGGCGAAATAAATGCAGCTTGTCTTCGCGCGAAGTGAAATCGACCGGCGCGAGGTTTTTCGTGGTCACTTTGCCATCCACGGTCATGGCGAAAGTGGCGACGACGAACGGACGCCTGAAAATGTGGGAGCGGCCTTGGCGCCGCGACCGTCGGGACACTAAGGTCCCTCCCACATTCCTATTCGGCTTCACCGATCTCGTGTTCCAGAGTGATCACTTCCTGTTCCATCTCGCGCAATCTGACGTGCTCAACCGCGCCGCTCGGTTTGTAAAACAGATAAACCACAGCGCCTGGAAGACAGCAAAGGAGAATAATGAGAAAACTGAGCGAGCCGATGAGAATGGCTTTTGCTTCCGGCACGCCGCAGAGGCCGTTCAGCATAATCTGCAAAACTTTTTCGCGAAGGCCTATTCCCGCAAAACTGATCGGTAACGCCGAGATCGTACGTTCGACCGGCATCACGGCAAAGAAATTCACGATGGGCACAGGCGCGCCCAACGCGTAGGCCGCACACAGAAAAGTCGCGAACGTGGCAAGGTGCGCCACCACCGATGCGCCAAACGCGACCAGTGTCGCCCGCCAGTGATGCGCGTAGAGATGATACGCCGCCGAGATCTCGATTAATCTGTCGCGGCCTGGGAACCGCGCGGGCAACGAATGCAACAGTTTGAATCCACTAATGACGAAAGTGGCAAGTAAAAAGGCAACTGACGTCCCAAGAAGGAATAACAAGAGCCAAAGCAAATTTCGCGTCTCGGGTTTTTGCGAAAGGAAATCATAACGCAAACCGATGAGCGTGGCGGTAATGGCGACCAGCGCGACAAGGCCGATAAAGCGATCAAACACCACCGCCAGCAGTGCGCCCGCTTTCTTGTCGGGGGTTTCCTTCAGCAGGTAATAGCTTTTTATAATATCGCCGCCGGTGCCGCCGGGGAGAAACTGGTTGTAAAACATCCCGATTAAAAACAAACCTGTAAGGCGCGGCAGCGTGAGGTGAATCTTTTGGACCTTCAGTAAAACGTGCCAGCGAAAGGCCGCGGCGATTTCCACCACGGCATACGCCAGAATGCCCATGCCAACCCAGCGATACTCGGCGTTTCGGATCGCCTCCGCCATTTGCGCGCGCCTGCTGGGATCGTGATAGACCCAGTAAAGCACCCCGATCGTGACGCTAACCTGGAAAAGTGTGACCAGGATTTTTTTCATTCGCCAAAGCGTTCCTTCCAAATTTGAACCGATTGGCGAATCGCATCGGCTGGTTTGTTCGGACTCATCTCCCAGACAAATAAGCAGTTTGTGGGGAGGAGCGGAACAAGTTTCTTAAAATTCACATCGCCGGTAAACGGCGTTTCGTGATCTTTTGCAGGCCAAACGCAGTCCTGCACGTGGCAACCAAACGCGCGTGGACCGATGGAACGCAGCCATTCAGCGTGATCAATGAACCCCAGGTTCTCTTTGATTTGTGAATGACCGAAATCGTGCCAGTACCCAAGCTGCGGCGAACTAAGTTCATCCAGCAGCGCCGGTAGCTCGCGCTCGGTCGGAATTTCTTCGTAACCACGCCTTCCTTCCAAGGCCAGCCTGACCTTTTTCGAAGCGGCGTGCTCGATGATTCGGCGCAGGCAATCTTTCACACGTTGCAAATAAGCCGGTGCGATTCTTTCCCGTTTTCGCACTGCGTCGACCTTCAATCTCACATATTTGCGGGACAGGTATGCCCCGTTTGTCGCCAGCTTGATCAAGTGATCGGTGACAGGCGCCATATTCACTTGCCCCAAATGCAGCACGACAAACGGCGCGTTTAGTCGCACTGCGAAATCAATTGTCTGAAGCGTCTGCTTCACCGCACGCTCACGCTCCTCGGATGATCCAGCAGAAAATTGGTAGCAATCTGGCGCCGCCATCATTACTTCCACGGGCAACGGACAAAAATTATGCAAACTGCTGAAGCGGACCTGACCCGAATCGAACATCTGTTGGATTCCGGGCATCAGTGAAAGGCGGATTCCGTGGCCCAGCTCAATCAAGTCAAAACCAAGTTGGGTCTTAATTTCGAACAGCATCGCGTCTCCGGCGGTATGGCGCTCGGAGTTCCAGCAGGTGGAAAACGCGATCACGCTATACAGCAGCGGCGATCGGCGGCGCGGGCGCTTCGGCGCTGGGCGTTTCTGCGACGACGGGTTGAGCGCACTGCCGGCGCACGCGTCCCAGCACAATCAGCGCGATCACAGCGTAGCAACCGGCCGCGATTGCCAGTGCTGTGCGCATTCCGATGAGATCCGATAAATCAGTAATCCCCAACCCCGCGACTGGCATGAGACCAACAAAGCTCAACATGAATACAGCCGATACGCGCCCGCGCAGATAATCGGGCGCTCGTTCCTGCACAATCGTGTTCGCCAATCCGAAGTTCATCGCTAGTCCAAGCGAATTAAAAATAAGCAGCGTGGTCGCAAGATAAAAACTCGGGGCCCGCGACAAACCAAAAATTGCACATGTGACGATGCAAACGTTCACCATCATAATCGGCACACGCTTTTCACGCGGAATACTGATCAGAAAAATTGCGCCGATCACTGAGCCGACTGCTGAAGCGCCCATCAAAAAGCCGAGCCGATTCGCGCCGAGCCCGAGCACCAGGCGCACATACAACGGCATCATCACGGTGATAATTGGGAAAATGAAAACCGTAGTGGCTGCGATCAGACCGATCATGGCGAGACTCGGTTTGTCTTTTGCCACGTAGCGAAAACCATCCTTGATTCCACTCGTCCGTCTTTGCTCCTCTTCGGCCGTGCCAAGCCGGCGCGCAGGCAGTGAAAGAATCGCAATTATCAGCGCTAAGAATGAAATTGCGTTGATAAAAAACGCCGACGCTGTGCCCCATGCACTGATGAAAATTCCGGCGAGCGACGGACCCACGACGCGCGATCCGTGAAACACCGCGCGGTCGACAGCAATCGCGCTTTGAATTTCATCGCGCACCACCAGTTCGGGCACGAGCGCGTTGAGTGTCGGCATTTCAAACGAGTTCGAAATGCCGAGCACGGCCGCAAACGCCAGGATGTGCCAGATTTGGATTTTGCCGCTCATGATCACGAACCCGATGGAAACTGCGAGCGCGATCTGGACGTACTGAGTCGTGAGAAGAATTTTTCGTTTATCGAAACGATCGGCTGCCGAACCGCCGACCATCATTAAAAGGAGCATCGGCAGACCGGCAGCGAGATTGGCCATTCCGAGCAGGAGCGCTTTGCTCGTAAGCGTGCTCATCAGGTAACCCTGCGCCATCACCTGCATCCACGTCCCTGTGTCGGAGATCGCACTACCGATGATATAACGGCGAAACGGACCCGGTCGCAGTACGCGCAATGCGTGTCGAGTGCCCAATTTTACCTCCGTGCTCATCGCAAACACTCACCGTTGTAGAGGCGTTTGTGTCAAACGCCTGCCTGCGGATTCGCCGTTGGTAATTGCCTCTGCCGCTCGCGTTCATATCTTGAAGCATGCGCATCGATAAATACACGCAGAAGATGCAGGAAGCGCTGAAGGCGGCACAGGATCTGGCTTCGCAGGCCAATCATCCGGAAATCACAAACGAGCATTTTCTTTCTGCG